>NZ_RZPH01001450.1:0-1069 GCF_004022825.1 Mesorhizobium sp. M7A.F.Ca.CA.004.04.2.1 | reverse complement strand
TCATGCAGCCGGGTGAAGCGATGCGGCTGGGCAATGGCGATGACGCGACCTTGGGTGGCGCTGCGCGCCGCCTTCAGCACCGCCGAGATCTCGACCGGATGGTGGCCGTAATCGTCGAATATTTCGACGCCGTCCCACGAACCGGTATGGGTGAAGCGGCGCTTGACGCCGGCGAAGGACGACAGGCCCTTCTTGATCGCCTCGGCCGACAGGCCGAGCTCATGCGCGACCGCGATCGCTGCCGTCGCGTTGGAGACGTTGTGGCGGCCGGGCATCGGCAGGCGCAGGCCTGCTATGACAGTCTGGCCGCCTGTCTTGCGGTCGCGGATCACCACGTCGAATTCCGAAATGGCGCCTGCCATGCGGTGATTGGTAAAGCGCACGTCGGCCTGCGCATTCTCGCCATAGGTGATGACCCGGCGGTCCTCGATGCGGCTGACCAGTGCCTGCACCTCGGGGTGATCGGTGCACATCACGCCAAAACCATAGAACGGCACGTTCTCGACGAACTGGCGGAACGCCTCGCGCACCTTGTCGAAGCTGCCATAGTGATCGAGATGCTCGGGATCGATGTTGGTGACGACCGCGATCTCGGCCGGCAGTTTCAGGAAAGTGCCGTCGCTTTCGTCGGCCTCGACCACCATCCATTCGCCGTCGCCCATGCGCGCGTTGGTGCCATAGGCATTGATGATGCCGCCATTGATGACGGTCGGATCGAGCCCGCCGGCATCGAGCAAGGTCGCCACCATCGAGGTCGTCGTTGTCTTGCCATGCGTGCCGCCGATCGCCACCGCCTGGCGAAAGCGCATCAGTTCGGCCAGCATTTCGGCCCGGCGCACGATCGGCAGCAGCTTTTCGCGCGCGGCCTTTAGCTCTGGATTGGATTTCTTGATCGCCGTCGAGACGACCACCACCTCGGCATCACCGAGATTTTCGGCCCTATGGCCGACGAAGCATTCGATGCCCTTGTCGCGCAGCCGCTGCACATTGGCGCTTTCGGCCTGGTCGGACCCTTGCACCTTGTAGCCGAGATTGTGCAGCACTTCGGCAATGCCGCTCATGCCGATGC
>NZ_RZPH01001449.1:0-1073 GCF_004022825.1 Mesorhizobium sp. M7A.F.Ca.CA.004.04.2.1 | reverse complement strand
ATGCAGACGCTCTCGTCGGCGAGCCGCACATGCATGGCGTCGGCATCGGCGGTCGAATGCACCACCACCGTCTGGATGCCGAGTTCCTTGCAGGCGCGCAGCACCCGGAGGGCGATTTCGCCGCGATTGGCGATGAGGATCTTCTGAAACATCAGGCCCGCTCTATTCGATCACGACGAGCGGCATGCCATATTCGACCGGCTGCGAATCCTCGAAAAGGATCGCGGTCACCGTGCCGGCACGTGGCGAGGGGATCTGGTTCATCGTCTTCATCGCTTCGATGATCAGCAGCGTCTGGCCTTCCTTGACCTTCTGGCCGACTTCGATGAACGCCTTGGCGTCCGGCGACGGCGCCAGGTAGGCGGTGCCGACCATCGGCGAGGTGACTGCGTTCTTGGAAATATCTGCCACAACGGGCAGAGCTGCGGAGGCAGCTTGCGCTGCTGCCGGCGCATAGGCCTGCTGCGGCGCTGCGATTGCATGAACAGCCGGCGCCTGCCGCGAGACGCGCACCTTCAGGTCGCCCAGTTCAACCTCGATCTCGGTGAGATTGGTGTCGTTCAGTATGCCCGCCAGATCGCGGATCAGTTGCTGGTCAACACCGGTCTTCTTTATCGACATTTTCGAGCCTTCTGTTTGTTGGCCGGTCATAGGCGTGCGGCCAGCGCCTGTAGCGCCAGCGTATAGCCGAGCGGCCCAAAGCCACAGATCATGCCGACGGCGACCGGCGCGACCATGGAGATGTGGCGGAATGGTTCCCGCGCATGGATGTTGGAAAGATGAACTTCGGCCACCGGCAACGGCGCGACGGCGCGGATGGCGTCGTGGATGGCAATCGAGGTGTGGCTGTAGGCGCCCGGATTGATGACGATGCCGACAGCCTTGTCGCCAGCTTCCTGAATCCAGTCGACAAGGTCGCCCTCATGGTTCGACTGGCGGAAATCGATCTCGAACCCCAGCGCCTCGCCTGCCTGCTTGCAGTCGTCGGCGATCGCGGCAAGCGTCTTGCCGCCATAGATGCCCGGCTCGCGCTTGCCGCGATCGCCGACGACTGCAAGCAGGCAGGCGAGGCG
>NZ_RZPH01001448.1:0-1073 GCF_004022825.1 Mesorhizobium sp. M7A.F.Ca.CA.004.04.2.1 | reverse complement strand
AGATTTCCCGCAGCGCCGGCCTGATCGGCAGGCGCACCGCGCTGGTGGCATCGGACGAGGAAGGCATCGATCCGCAGGATTTCGAGCGCGTCTGCGCGCAAAAGCATCCCAAGATGATCTTCCTGATGCCGACGGCGCAGAATCCGACGCTGGCCACCTTGTCGGCGGCGCGCCGCGAGGCGATCGCCCATGTCGCACGCGAATACAACGTCGTCCTCATCGAGGACGATCTCTATGGCAATCTGACCGATGATCCGACACCATTGCTGGCCGAGTATGCGCCTGAACGCACCATCGTCGCGGGCGGCCTGTCGAAGTCGGTCGCAGCCGGTGTGCGCGGCGGCTGGCTTTCCTGCCCGCCCGCCTACCGCCACCGCATCCGTGTCGCCCACAAGATGATGACCGGCGGCATGCCCTTCCTGCTGGCGGAGGTGAATACAAGGCTGGTGCTGTCAGGTCAGGCGGATGAGATACGCAAGCGCAGCATCGCCGAAATCGGCGCCCGCATCGCCATCGTGCGCGAGACTTTGGCCGGCTTCGCGTTCAAGTCGCATGACAGGGTGCCCTTTGTCTGGCTGACCCTGCCCGACCCCTGGCTTTCCGGCACCTTCAAGAACGCCTGCCTGGAGCACGGCGTGCTGATCGACGACGAGGACGAATTCAAGGCCGGCCGTTCCGAGCAGGTTTTCCATGGTGTCCGCTTTGGCGTTTCGCAGCCGAGACAGCGCGGGGATATCGCTGAAGGCGTCGCGGCGATCCGGCGACTTCTCGATGAAGGCCGCGCCGGCTACGACAGCTTCTCCTGACACTGCGTGGCTTTGTCCGGTTTTCCGTCGTTTTTCGTCAATCCATGGGTGTATCGGTCGCAAGGCTTGCGATAAGACGGGACTCAAAATCCCAACGTCCCGGATATAAATCGCCGCCCATGACCATTTCCAATTCCGTGCCGATCACCCCCGAGCTCATTGCCTCACACGGGCTCAAGCCCGACGAGTATCAGCGCATCCTCGATCTTGTCGGGCGCGAGCCGAGCTTCACCGAACTCGGCATCTTCTCGGCGATGTGGAATGAGC
>NZ_RZPH01001447.1:0-1077 GCF_004022825.1 Mesorhizobium sp. M7A.F.Ca.CA.004.04.2.1 | reverse complement strand
GTCGGGTGAACATCCAGTTCGAGCGCGTCAGCGCGCAGCGCGAAGGCGGCCTCCATCGAGGGAATTGTGTTTTCGAGGTAGCCATGGCGCGGCGGCAACATGCGACTGGCCGTGCAAGTCTGTCCTGTCATGCCTGCGCGCAAATAATCCTGGGCAAGGCCGCGATGGGCAAGCATCTCCGGCTTGCCGGCGGGGCGACTCGATAACAGCGAGGTGTTGTTGAGCCAGATGCCCACCGCAGCGACACCAATGACGCCGAAGAAGATCGTCCGTCTGCGCATCAGGTGATTTCCGATTCGTCCGTCCTGCGCGGCATTCTGCTTCGCGATCGGACTTTTTGACGGCGACGACGCGGCTATGTCGCGATCATGCTCGACATAGCCTGTTCAAGAGCGTGTCGGCTTACGCCTTGTAGACCACTTGGCGCACGTCGATGTAGCTGGCGCGGAATCCGGCCTCGCAATAGTGCAGGTAGAACTCCCAGAGCTTCTTGAACCGGTCGTCGAAGCCGAGCGGGACGATCTTTTCCCATGACGCCCAGAACCGGTGGCGCCACTCGGCAAGCGTGCGCGCGTAGTCGTCCGGAAACACGCGCTCGCGCAGATGGGCAAGGCCATGATCCTTGCCGAGCGCCTTCAGGATCGACGGCGTCGGCAGCATGCCGCCCGGGAAGACGTAGCGCTGGATGAAATCCGGCCTTGCGCGATAGGTGTCGTAGGCGGCTTCGTTGATGGTGATGATCTGCAGGCCGGCGGTGCCGCCAGGCCTTAGACAGGCCTTCATCTTGCCGAAAAACACCGGCCAGTATTTCTCGCCGACCGCCTCGAACATCTCGATCGAGGCGATGCGGTCATAGGTGCCGGTTTCGTCGCGATAATCCTGCAGCTTGATGTCGACCTTGTCGGCAAGACCAGCCCTGGCGATGCGAGCCGTGGCAAAATCGTGCTGCTCGCGGCTGATCGTCAGCCCGGTCACGCGGCAGCCGATCTCGCGCGCCGCGAATTCGGCGAAGCCACCCCAGCCGCAACCGATTTCCAGCACATGGTCCTTCGGACCGATCCCTGTATCCTTCGCCAG
>NZ_RZPH01001446.1:0-1080 GCF_004022825.1 Mesorhizobium sp. M7A.F.Ca.CA.004.04.2.1 | reverse complement strand
GCAATCCCGTCCCGGTCAGCGATCTCGTCCCATGACTGGACGAGGCCGATCGAAATGCCAGCCCGCTTGCGCAGCACCGGATCGAGGATCCTGGTCGCGAGATCGCTGACCGGGACGGGATTGCCGTAGGGCGTTCTGCCTGCCATGTACGTCCTCCAGCCAAGACCCCAGCAGATACCGGCCAGGCCGATACAGATCAATGGCACCAGCAGACCAGACCCGCAAGACCGTATCCTGGGATAGTGGCAAAGCCACATCCGGGGACAGCAGCAGAGCTGCATCCGGAGATAGCAGCAGAGCTGCATCCGGGCATATCGCGTCCCGCCTGCTAGGCTGGTACGACGTGCACCACCGTGAATTGCCGTGGCGCATCACGCCTCGTGAGCATGCGCGCGGCGTGCGGCCTGATCCCTACCGTATCTGGCTCTCCGAGGTCATGCTGCAGCAGACCACCGTCGAAGCGGTGAAGGCCTATTTCCGGATTTTCGTCGAGAAATGGCCCGATGTCGAGGCGCTGGCCGCGGCGCCTGCGGAGGACGTGATGAAGGCCTGGGCCGGGCTCGGCTACTACTCCCGCGCCCGCAATCTCAAGGCGTGTGCCGATCTTGTGGCCGCGCGTGGCGGCCGGTTTCCCGACACGGAAACGGCTTTGAGAGAACTGCCAGGCATCGGCGCCTATACGTCGGCGGCCATCACGGCGATTGCCTTCGACCGTCCCGCCGCCGTTGTCGACGGCAATGTCGAACGCGTCATCTCCCGGCTGTTTTCGATCGCAACCCCGCTCAGCGAAGCCAAGCCCGAAATCCGTGCCCATGTCGAGCGCATGGTGCCCGGGACAAGGCCTGGCGACTTCGCCCAGGCGATGATGGATCTCGGCGCCACCATCTGCACGCCACGCCGGCCGCGCTGCATGCTATGCCCGCTGCGCGAAGACTGCAGCGCGGTCGTTTCAGGCGATCCCGAGCACTTCCCGGTGCGCCTGCCCAAGGCCGACAAGCCGCAGCGGCACGGCGCGGCCTTTGTCGCCGTGCGGGCCGACGGCGCCATCCTTCTGCGCAAACGGGCGGAGAAGGGTTTGCT
>NZ_RZPH01001445.1:0-1081 GCF_004022825.1 Mesorhizobium sp. M7A.F.Ca.CA.004.04.2.1 | reverse complement strand
AGACAGGGCTGGTGGCGGCCGGATCATCGGCAAGCAAGGCGGCGGCGATCGGATCCCAATCGCCGACACCGTCGACCATGCCGATGCCGAGACCGCCGAAGACCAGCGTCGCCACCTTGTCCGGATCGGACAGCGCCATGAACGCCGCGATGCGCGCGCCCATCGAATAACCCATGACATGAGCGCGCCCGATGCCGAGATGGCCGAGCAAGGCAGCGGCATCGGAAGCCATCTTGACCGGCGTGTAGTCGGCCTCCTCATAGCTCTTGGACGACGAGCCGTGGCCGCGATTGTCGAAGGCGATGGCGCGGTAACCGGCGTCGTTCAGCGTCTTGAACCAGCCGGGCGACACCCAGTTGACATAATGGCTCGAGGCGAAGCCATGGATCATCAGCACCGGATCGCCCTCGCCCGATGCCGGCTGGCGGTCGAGGAAGGTAAGCTCGAAGCCGTCATGGGTGAAAGACTGCATCTGCGATCCCGCCTGTGTGCTCAACCGCCACCGCCATTGGGTGCATCGCCATTGTCGGCTGGTGGCATGCCGGGGCCGGATACCGTGCCCACGGCCGGATGGCGCAAAAGGTCGCCATACTCGATGCCGTTCCTGGCGGCAGTGCCGGCCTTGAGCTCGAGCACGAAGCGCACCGGTACGCCGGGCGAAACGACGGCGTCCGATTGCGGCTCGCCGTGCTTGACCGCCCGGATCTTGCCATCCTGGCCGACGAAAATCAGATCAAGCGGCATTGGCGTGTTGTGCATCCAGAAGCCAACCTGCTGCTGGACCTCGAAGACGAACAGCATGCCGTGGTTGTCCGCCATGTCCTGGCGGTACATCAAGCCGGCCTCGCGCTCCGCGGCGGTGTCGGCGACTTCGATGGAAAAAGAGCGATCACCGCCTTTCGTCACCACGACCAATGGCGCCGGATCGGCTGGAAGGATCATCGCCCGGCTGTCCGCCGAGGTCGGCTTTTCGGAATAGAAGTAACCACCGGCGGCGGCGATGAAGGCAATCGCGCACATCGCGCCCGCGGTCAGCCAGTTCCTGTAAGCCATTCGAAATCCTCGGCCGGAAACGCCCTAG
>NZ_RZPH01001444.1:0-1081 GCF_004022825.1 Mesorhizobium sp. M7A.F.Ca.CA.004.04.2.1 | reverse complement strand
GTGCACTACGCTGAAGGACGGCCGCTTGGCGATCTGACGCTGCGCACCCTGGCCATGCCTTCGGACGCCAATGCGGCCGGCGACATTTTCGGCGGCTGGGTGATGGCGCAGATGGACCTGGCCTGCGGTATCCGTGCGGCCGAGCGCGCCAAGGGCCGCGTGGTGACGGCGGCGGTGAAAGAGATGTCGTTCGCCAAGCCGATGAAGATCGGCGACACGCTGTGCATCTACACCCATGTCGAGCGCGTCGGCCGCACCTCGATGACGCTCAAGGTCGAAGCCTGGGCGCAGCGCTACCTCTCCGACCTGATGGAAAAGGTCACCCATGCCGATTTCGTCATGGTGGCGCTGGATGGCGAAGGCAAGCCGAAAGCGGTTCCCGCCGAAGGCTGACGAAAGCCGAAAAATCAGAACCGCACTTGCATCGTGGCGCGGACGCCCTGATCGGCCGCCTTCTTCCCGAACTGGCCGGAGTAGCTGATCCCCAGCGTGGTTCTGTCGGCGATCCGGAAATCGAGCCCGGCCCCGACGATGGCTGTATCCCTAGCGATCGGCACGCCGGCAATGGTGAACAGGTCGCCGCCGGCGAAGGCCATGTCCGCGGTCGGCGTGGTGTCGCCGAAGGCATGACGCCAGCCGAGCGTACCCTGCGCGGTTGCCTGCACCCCGCCGAGGTCGAAGCCGGCCGAGGCACGCAAGCCGAGCGTGGTGAAGGTGGTCTCGGTGGTCGAGGCGGCGGAGGTGAGCGCCGCGGCGCCACCCTGTTCCGTGAAGCCGTCGGTGTGAAGGTTGACATAGGCGAGACTGGCGAAGGGCTCGAAGGCAGCCATGCGCGTCTCGACGCGATAGCCGGCCTCGCCGAAGACCTGCGCGGTTCCGGCATCGTATTTAGCCGTCAGCGCATCGGCGAAGCCTGGAACGACGACGTTGCGGCTGGTGTCGATCCGGTTCCAGCTGTAGGCGACGCCGCCGCGCAGGCCCAGGCCGTCCCACTGTCCACCGCCATAAAGGCCGATGTGATAGGTGTCGCTGGAGCCGGAAGAGGCACGATCGTCGACGTCGAAACTGGTGTGGCTGTAGC
>NZ_RZPH01001443.1:0-1082 GCF_004022825.1 Mesorhizobium sp. M7A.F.Ca.CA.004.04.2.1 | reverse complement strand
GAACGATCTCAAGGAGCTGGTTGAGACCGTCGGCAGCCACTCCCTGCGCAGCCTCAAAAAGGAGCAGCTGTTTTCGCTGACCGACGCGACGGGCAATCGCCTGGCCGGCAACTTCACCGCGGCAGGGCTTCCCGACGGTTTCTCGATGTTCGACACCGAAATGCCCGGCGTGCCGCCCGGCGCCGAGTACCGCGCCTATTCCGGCCCCGTCGGCGGCAACACCCTGACCGTCGCCTTCAGCCTTTCCGAGACGGAGGAGCTGGAGAGGATCGTGCTGATGAGCTTTGGCTGGGGAACCCTGATCATCACCGGGCTGGCGGTCGCCGGCGGCGCCCTGCTGGCCTCGCGGGTCCAGCGCCGTCTCGACGGCATTGCCGCCACCATGGTGGATGTCTCGCATGGACGGCTGGACACCCGCATTCCGCTGACCGGCAAGGGCGACGACATCGACATCGTCTCCAGCCAGGTCAATGCCGCGCTCGACCGCCTGTCGGCACTGGTCGAAGGCATGAAACAGGTCAGCGCCAACATCGCCCACGACCTGAAGACGCCGCTCAACCGGCTGCAGATGATCCTCGACACCGCGTCCGAAAAGAACCTGTCAGGTCAAAAGGTCGCCCGCGAACTGGCCGAGGCGCATGCCGAAAGCCTGCAGATCAACGAGACCTTCGATGCGCTGCTGCGCATCGCGCAGATCGAAGCCGGCGCCCGCCGGGCGCGGTTCACCGATGTCGATCTGGGCGAGGTGCTGCAGACCATCGCCGAGATCTATGCCGATGTTGCCGAGGACGACGGAAAGTCGCTGTCGTTGGCGCAACCACCGGAAACGACGGACCGGATCCATGGCGATCGCGAGCTGTTGACGCAGATGTTCGCCAATCTGGTCGAGAACGCGCTGCGCCATTGTCCATCGGGCACGACGATAAAGCTGTCGGTGGGGCGCCAGGACGAACGCGTCGTTGCCGGCGTCGCCGACAACGGTCCCGGCATTCCCGCCGACGAACATGAAAAAGTGTTTCAGCGGCTTTATCGGCTGGACCATAGCCGGTCGACATGGGGCAGCGGGCTGGGTCTCAGCCTTG
>NZ_RZPH01001442.1:0-1082 GCF_004022825.1 Mesorhizobium sp. M7A.F.Ca.CA.004.04.2.1 | reverse complement strand
CTGCAACACTGGAGGTTGGCGAAACCGGTAATGACAGCGCAATCTCCCCCCTTGAGGGGGAGATGTCCGGCCGGACAGAGGGGGGCGCCTCGCGCAGACCCGTCTCATCTTCCACCTTCCCCCAAGCGGCTTCGACCGCAGCGATTGCCGCAGTCGGCAACTCCGTCGAGAAGGCAATGTAGTTATCTAAGGCCAATCCAGTATCGCTGGCTTCCAGCAAATCCAGCAACCCACGCGGCGTCTCCGGAATTCCCTCAACACCATAATCCTGTCCCTTCAGGTCATGCAGAATGGCCAGCACGCTGGACGGCACGTCGAGGCCGACGGCATAGCCGGTGCGGCCGGGGGCGCTGGGATAATCCGGCATCAGGATCGCCAGCTTGCGCTCGGCGCGGGGCGTCTCCTGCAGGCGGATAAAGGCCGCGACGCGGTCAGCCACTTGCGCCACGCGATCCGGTTCCGGCCGGTTGGCGAAAGCGCGGTGGCCAAGTGCTGGATCGATCTCGCTCTCGCCCTTGAAGGAAATGGCGCCGGCCAGGATGCGGCCGTCGAGCTCGGGCAGCACGACATGCATGGCAAGGTCGGCGGGCGCCAGGCCGCGCTGGTTGCTCTCCCAGATGTCGCGGCGGGTGGTGGCGACGATGACCTGGAAGACCGGCACGCCGGCGCGGTCGAACAAGGTCTCATTGCCCGGTTCGGCACCGGACGCGAAAGCGGTAGCGGTGACGATGGCGGCGGGTTTCAGTGAGGCGAGTGCTGTTTCCACGAAGGCCAGGGATGCCGGGTCCTTGAGGGTGGAGACGAAGATGGGGACCGGGTTGATGCCGCGCTGTCGCAGAGCTTCAAAAAGTGCGTCGATTGGCGCGACATCGGCGGCCAGCAGCATCGAGCGGTAGAACAGGATAGGCACGACCTTTCCCTCCCCCTCGAGGGGAGGGTGGCCCGCAGGGCCGGGTGGGGTCGGTACGACCGGACGCGGCGTTTCTTTGAGTCGGCGCGCCTCGGAGAGGACCCCACCCCCGGCCTGCGGCCGGACCCTCCCCTCGAGGGGGAGGGGGACGACGCCGCGGCCGGGTTCGTAG
>NZ_RZPH01001441.1:0-1082 GCF_004022825.1 Mesorhizobium sp. M7A.F.Ca.CA.004.04.2.1 | reverse complement strand
GCCGGCGCTGGCGCCTGGGAGAATGGTCGTGCCCTGGAAGACGATCGGCTCGTTGATATGTGCCAGGATGCGTCGCGCCAGCATATTGATGTCTTCGGTGCCGCCGGCGCCGCCGAGGATCATGACGAACTCGTCGCCGCCCAGGCGCACGCACAGATCCGACGCCCGGCAGGAATCGCGCATGCGCTGTGCCGTCACGACCAGCACATAGTCGCCGGCGGCGTGGCCGAGCGTATCGTTGATCTGCTTGAATCGGTCGAGATCGAGCTGGACGACGGCAAGGCGTTCGCGACGCCGGTGCGTTCCCTTGATCAGCGTGTCGAAATGATCGGTCAGGAACGTGCGGTTGTGCAGGCCGGTAAGGCCGTCATGCACCGCGATGAAGGCCATGGAATTGCGCGCGTCGATCAATTCATGCGTCTTGCGCAGGATGGCGTTCGACATCGGCCTGAAGATGAAGAGCGCCACCAGTATGATGACGCCGATTGTGGCGTAGAACAGCGTGCGATGGAGAGCGAGCAGCTTCTCGGAGCGGTCGTCGGCGTCGGCAGTGATGCGCTGGCCAAGCGCGGCGTAGCCCGACAAGGTCGCATTGGCGACGGAGGCGTCGAGATTGACGCGTTCGTCGCCGCCCTTGTAACCGCCATTGCCGCTGAATTGCGATTCATAGGCCGAGATCAGGCGGTCGCCATTGGCGATCAGCCCGACCGAGAAATAGTCGAGGTGGAAGGGCTTGGCGAAAAGGACGCTTTCGATCGACTTCGGGTCAAGCTTGGCCGGCGATTGCGGATCGGCTCCCGTCTGATCGAGCAGCAGGTCGTAGTTCGTCTCGAACTCCGCCGTTGCCTGCTTGAGCGCGCTGACCAGCGCCGGTTGCTTGTCGCGTGAGCCGGCGCCCGTTGCACCGGCAAGGAAGACGATGCGCTGCGACAGCGTCTTTTGTGTGCTGACGATGTCGAGCAAGGTGTGATTGTGCTGTTGGGTGGCCATCATCTGCTGCAGCAGGATGAAGGAGGCGATCACCATGGCCGCAATGATCAGCAGGGCCAGCCAATAGCCGGCCTTGATCAGCAGTATGAGCT
>NZ_RZPH01000143.1:0-8854 GCF_004022825.1 Mesorhizobium sp. M7A.F.Ca.CA.004.04.2.1 | reverse complement strand
GCCGCGGCCCGTACTCCGGTCCGGATGACGGCAATACCGAAGGACCGTTCGAAGAGCGATTCATCGTGTCTGCCCGGCGTCAATATCTTCGCGGCACTGAGACGGTTATGGCGGCGCGTCTGGAAGGACGCCAGCCTGTCCTGCTCACGGTCAGGGCCAACTCGTTGAGCAAGCAAATCACCACAGACTGGCAAGCCAGGGATGTGCGATCCGGTGCTTGGGTCGGCACTAAGTGGACGGGCATCACCTACGCCATCAAGGCGATCAATCCGACTGAGGATCGCGCATGGATCGACATCTTGGTGGAGAGCGGGGTGGCGTCATGACCTCAATCCTCCGGCTCGCCAAGTTGCAGCGCAAATTGACAGCATTACCTAAAGTCGCCCGCGACATGATCCGTGCGGCGATGGAGAAACAGGCCGACATCATCGTCGCCATGATGAAATCGCTGGTGCCTGTCGACCGCGGCGAACTGCGCGATAGCATCGGCTGGACCTGGGGCAAGGCACCGAAGGGCAGCTACGTCGTCGCGGTGGTCAAAGCATCACTAGGCGGAGATCTGACGCTGACGATCTTCGCCGGCAACGAGGTTGCCTATTACGCCCGGTGGCAGGAGCACGGAACGCAGGAGATGCCGGCGCAGCCGTATTTCTTCGTTTCGTGGCGGGCAAACAAGAAAGGATCGTCTCGGGCGATCCGCGCGGCAGTGAATAAGGCAGCAAAGCAGGTGGCGGCATCATGATTGACGCTTCCTACGAATTGCAGATCGCCATTGTTGCTAGGCTGAAAGGCTTCGCCGACTTGGTCTCGCTGATCGCTGATCGCGTCTATGACGAGGTGCCGCGCGACAAGGCAACAAAACAAGTCACGGCTGATTTCCCATACGTCGCCTTCGATGGCGATCAGGTGCTGCCGAACGATTTCGACTGCATACCGGGATCCGAAATCTACTTCGATATGAGCGCCTGGTCGCGCGCGGTCGGATCGGCCGAGGTCAAGAAAATCGCCAACGCGGTCAGGCTGGCGCTGCACGAGTACGAACTACCGCTGACCGAAAATGCGCTGCTGTCGTTCGAATTGTACAAGCGCGACGTCGTCCGAGATCCGGACGGCAAAACCAGCCGCGCTCGGCTCACGTTCCGGGCCGTTGTCGAGCACGACTAGCCCAGCCTCACCTCACCCCTGAGAAACCCGCTCCGGCGGGCGCTATTGCTGCCATCAAAGGAGACATCAAATGGCTGACGCAACCACCCTCAAAGGCGGCAAGTTCCGAGTTCTTCTCGGTGACGGCGCCTCCCCGATCGTCTACACCGCGCCGTGCGGCTTTCTTTCCAAGTCGATGACGCTGACCAAGGCTCTGGAGGAATTCAGCCTCCCGGATTGTGTCGACCCCGACAAGGTGGCTTGGCTCGGACGCGACGCCACCAGCCTATCGGTGACGATCAGTGGCGAAGGCATTCTCGCCAACGAATCCGTTGAGACGTGGCTCGATGCCTGGGAGAACCCCGACAGCATCCCGGTGAAAGTGGAGATGGAATTCCCTGCGAAAACCATCACGTGGACCGGTTTCATGCATGTCGGAACCGTGACCATGGGTAACCCGTCCAAGAACGGTCGGGTGACCAACAACGTCGAGATGTCGAGCGACGGTGAGCTGGTTCGCGTGGTGACCCCGTAAATGAGCCGCGACGCCAGGGTGACGCTGGACTTCGCGGATGGGACCTATCCCTTCCGCGTCGGCTGGGGCGAATTCGCCGAGCTTCAGGAAAAGACCGATGCCGGTCCGTTCGTGGTGCTCGGTCGTCTCATGGATCGAACCTGCAGAACCACCGACATTTCGAACGTGATACGGCTGGGCCAGCTTGGCGGCCGCATGGAGCCAGCGAAGGCTCTGACGCTGGTTCGATCCTATGTCGAGGACCGCCCGCCGGCGGAAAACCTGCCGATCGCGCAGGCCATATTGATGGCGGCGTGCATGGGCGCTCCCGACGAGGCAGGCGAGCCTAAAAAAAAAAGCCAAGAGGATGAGGGCGTCACCCTAGACGATCTGCCAAACGGGAAGGTCCGCTTTGAAGTCCTATACGGCTACGGCCAAGTCATGGGCTATTCACCGCAACAGGTGAACGGCATGAGCATCTGGCAATTCCATGCGGTCGTCGAGGGCTTCCGGAAGTCGCAATCAGGGTCAGACAGGCAGCTTTCCGAGGCCGACAAGGACGCGTTGTGGGACTGGCTGACCGCGGACGCCGCACCTATCATCGGGCTTCAGCCGAAGGTGCCGTTCAACCCAGTGGCGCTGTTGCCGGTCGAGCGGCTATTTTCCGTCGCCTAATGCCTCAAGGTCAGCTTTGTCTTCAAGCAAAAGGTTCTCGCAATCCTTTAGATTGATGGACGCGTCGAGCGTGACCTTTCCGGCCTGGAGGTCGCGATCGAGGTTGGTGACATCGCGAACCGTGAACCGGCCACTTGGTCCATATAGGTCCAGCAGTTGGACTTGGCGGAGGGCCATATTTTTCGCTGTCCTATACGTGCTCCCGTGTCCACGGCAAGCGTAGTGCAGCTTCATCGAGTGAAGGTAAGCGCCCATCCATCGGTCAGCCTGCTGCGGCGTCAGCGTTGATGTCAGACCGGCAATCACGAGCAAGGTAGAAAACATGCGATCCTCCCAAGAAGCTGGCCACTTCTATGCCAGCAACTGACCTCGAAAAGCTGGTTGTCCAGCTTTCGGCCGATTTCAAGGCCTTCGAAAAGGGCCTCGCCCGCGCGAACGGGATCAGCAATTCGCAATTTAATGCTATCGAACGGCGCGCCCGTCAATTTGACAGCCGTCTGAACAGCATCGGGAAGAGCGCTGCCCAAGGTCTTCTGGCGCCGCTGTCCGGCATCGGCACTGCACTTGGCGTTAGGGAGATTGCTCAATATGCGGACGCATGGACGGCGGCAGGGAACAAGATCCGCGCCGCAGCAACATCGGCTGGCGTCTCGGCACGATCGCTCAATGAACTGAAGGCCGGGGCCAACGACGCGCGCACCGATCTCGAGACTTACGTCGACCTTTACGCGAAGCTTATCCGCTCGGCGTCTGGTGTTGCCAAGTCAGAGCAGGAGATCGCCGATGTCACGAACATCGTGTCCAAGGCCTTCAAGGCTGGTGGAGCGTCGGCGAACGAGCAAGCGGCCGGCATTCTACAGCTTGGTCAGGCGCTGGGTTCCGGCGTTCTGCAGGGTGACGAGCTGCGGTCTCTGCGTGAGAACGCACCGATCTTAGCGCAAGCGATTGCCACAGAGTTCAAGACGACAGTCGGCGGGCTGAAGGCTCTTGGCGCGGAAGGTAAGATCACTTCGGACCGGATTTTCCATGCGATCCTAGCTGCACAGAAGCCGATCGAGGCGCAGTTCAAGGTCACGAACGCGACGATCGCCGACGCCATCGGCCAGGTGAACAATGAATTCCTAGCCTATATCGGAAACGCGGATGCTTCCGCCGGCGCCAGCCGAGACCTTGTTGCCGCGCTTCAATATCTCGCCACAAACTTCAAGGGCGTTGCCGACGTCGTTGTCGAGCTCGCGACAATCATTATTGGAGCTTTGACGGGTCGCGCGATCCTCGGGATGGTGGCTGGGCTTGGCAACGCGGTCGTTGCCTTGGGAGCCTTCCTCACCGCCATGCGCGCCGGAACACTCGTTGCAGGCACATTCACGGCCGCTCTCGGCCCCCTTGGTCTCGTTGCCGGCGCCGCCGCCGCTGCGCTGTTCCTACTTTATGAAAGCCAGGGCAGCGCAAAAGGCTCGGCCTCAAACCTAAATGACGCGATCGCCACCAATGAGAGAGCGCTGAAGGGCGCGACCGACGCGACCTATGACCAGATCACTGCATTGCGGCAACTGATAGCCACCCAGGCGGAAGCCGCCCATGCTTCGGAGCAGGCGGCGCAGGCAGACTTTGACGCCGCCGTTCAAAGGAACAATACGTTCAAGCAGTACACGGGCATGGAGTTCACACCGTTCAAATACGACATCGCTGACGCCGAACAACGCCTTAATGTCTTCGGCGCTGCTGCCGACAAGCTTGACGCCCAGGTTGCCAAAATAAACAAGATCGCGGCCGGCAAGCCCAACGGCTTCGGAAACGGAAGCGGCGCCACGCCGACGCCGACGAAAGGCAGCACCCGCAAAACAGCAGACGACCGTTTCGACGAAGACATTCAGTCCGTGAAGGACCGAACCGCCGCACTGCTTGAAGAACAGAGCGCTCTAGGTCTCACGTTCAAAGAACAGGAAAAGCGCAAAGTCGCGTTGGACCTCGAACAAGAGGCCCTGAAGCAGGTCCGTGAGGAGGCTCGCCGCAAGGGAGACCAGGACTGGCAAAATGCGAAATTGTCGCCTAGCCAAATCAAGGCGATTGACGACGTCTCCGAAGCCTATGCTGACCAAGCCGATAAACTCCGCAAGGCGCAGGAAGCTCAAGACCTACAGAGGGACGTTCTAAAGGGAGTGTTCGGCGATCTGCGCTCGGCGCTCGATGACGGAAAGCTCGGTTGGGACGATCTGGCCAATGTTGCCCTAAATGCCTTGGACAAGATCATCGACAAGATCGAGGAAGATTTGATTGATGCAATCCTGCAGGCGAACAGCGCCAGCGGCGGCAGCGGCGGCTTGCTCGGCGGCCTTCTGGGCGCCATCGGCCTTGGTGGCGGCGGGGGAAGTGATCCTGGCATCATCTCCGCCCTCGGTCTTCGAGCCAAGGGAGGGCCGGTTACCGCTGGGAAGCCCTACATCGTTGGAGAGAAGCGACCTGAGCTGTTTGTGCCCCACCAGTCGGGCACCATCCTTCCAAGCGTTCCGAAGCTGCCGTCGATTGCTGGCGCAGGCGTCAGCCAAGCAATCAGTCTTAGCTTTGCGCCTGTCATCCAGATGCAGGACGGCGGTCAGGGCGATTCGGGCGAGCAGGTGACGGCCGCGCTGAAGAAATTCGAAAAGGAATTCACCCCGCGTGTGGTGAAGGCCATCCGTGAGGCCAAGACGACGGGGCTGATGCGATGACGGCGATTGCCCTGCCCGCCGTCGGCTTCCAGCATGCCTATCCGCAGCTGGTGGAATCGGTCTCGGTTTCGCGCTCCGGCACGCGCGCCATGGCGTTCGTCGAGTATGCCGACAGCTACTGGACCATCCAGATGCGCACCAAGCCGCTGAAGGCTTCGGAACGGCTCCTGGTCGAAGCGTTCAAGGATGCCAGCCGCGGCGGCTTGCAAACGGTGCTCTACACGCCCAAGCACATGTGCATCCCGCGTGCCTATTGGGGCAATGCCGGTGCCGCCGCGCTGGCCAATCCCGGCGCCCTGGCCTCGATCACCGGCAACTCGCTGCTCATCAACAGCGTCGAAAATGGCCTGACGCTCGGCGCCGGCGATCTGATCTCGGCGACGACAGGCGACTACAATGCGCTGTTTCGCGTCCAGACCGGCGGCGTCGCCGCTGGCAACGCGATCACCGTCACCGTCGAGCCGGCCGTGCCGGCCTACATCACGGCCGGCGCCGTCATCACGTTCAAGAACCCGGTCGCCAACATGCGCGTCATGCCGGGGTCGTTCTCGATCCCCGACGAGCCGAAGCCGGTTGCGACCTTTACCCTTGTCGAGATCCCGAAATGAGCTTTCCGACCCGCCTGCAGACCGTCCTGTCCGAAGGCAGAGCCGTCATCCGCTCGGGCATCAAGATCGCCTGCACGACCGGCACGTACGGCTTCTGGAACGGCAAGGGCAACATCATCGTCGACGGCCTGGTCTACTGGCCGAATTCGCTGATCAGCGTCTCCGAGCCAGTCTATGGCCTCGGCACTGCCGCATCGACCTTCACTGTCGAACTGGTCGCCAAGCGCGATTCCGGCCTGACGCCCGACAAGCTGCTGCTGATCGAGGATGAAGGCTACAAGGATGCGCCGGTGACGGTGTTCGACTTCTACTTCGATCCCGATGACCGCTCGTTTTTGCATGCAGAGCCCGGCGCTTACGGCTTCATCGATACGGTCGACCATTCCCGTGACAATGGCGAAAAGAAGCTGATTGCCAATGTGCGCTCCGGCGCCATCGCCAACCATCGCGACGGCTATCGCACCGCCAGCCATCAGGATCAGCAGCTCGTTTCGCCCGGCGACCGCATCTTCGAATTTGCCAGCACCGTGCGGCACGAGTTCTTCGACATCACCTTCGACTGAGGCAATCCTGATCATGCTCAAGCTCACCCGGTTGCCCGACTGGGACCGCCGCCTTGCGCGTCTGGTCAACCAGCACAAGTCGACACCCGGCGTGTGGGGCGTGTCCGACTGCCTGCTGACCGTCGCCGATGCCGTCGAGGCGATCACCGGCACAGATCCTGCCGCCGACATCCGTGGCAAATACAAGACCGAAGCCGGCGCTGCGAGGATCCTGCGCAAGCGCGGCTTCGGCGATGTCGAGATGGCGTTGGCCAGCCTGTTCCCGCCCGTCGGCCGGCTGATGGCGCAGCGCGGCGATATCGGCGTTGTCGAGCGCAACGGCGTGCTCTGCGCAGGCTTCATCACCGATCTCGGCTTTGCGGTGAAAACAGAGTCCGGTCTGTCTTTCGTCTCGCAGATGACCATCAAATCCGCATTCAAGGTCGGCTGACAGCATGCCGTTCCTGATCCCGATCATCGCGCCGCTTGCCAGCGCGGTCGGCCTTGGCGGCTTCGCTTCCTGGCTCGGCGGCTCGACCATCCTTGCCGGCCTCGCCCGCTTCGGCATCGGTCTTGCGGCGAAGTATGCCCTCGGCGCGATCTTCGGCCAACAGGAACCGCAGGCGCAGGCCGTCCAGCTCGATACGGTCTATGGCGAGGATCTTGCGCGCACGGTCGGCCTCGGCGTCTATGGCACCGCCGGCCAGAAGCTTTACCGCAATGCCTATGGCTCGGGAAACCGGTCCATTCAAGACGTCTACAAGCTTTCCGACTTCCGCATCACCGGCGTCACCCGCGTGCGTGCCGAAGGCGAATGGCGCTCGCTCGGCGGCGTCGAGGATCCGGTCAAGGGTTTCCGCGTCCAGGGCATAGACGGGGAAATCTGGGTCAAGGTCTATCTCGGCACCATGGATCAGGTGGCCGATGCCGGCCTGATCGACCAGGCCAATCCGCCCGGCCGCTGGAGCGAGGATCATCGTGGCGCCGGCATCGCCTATGCCGTCGTCACCATGCAGCTCGACCGCGAAAAGATGCAGCAGCCGTGGGAGGCCTTTTTCGAGGTGCAGGGCGCCCCGCTCTACGATTGGCGCAAGGACAGCACCGTTGGCGGCGGTGGCGCCCATCGCTGGAATGACCAGGACACATGGGAGTTTTCCGAAAACCCGGTGCTGATGGTTTACGGACTGGAGCGCGGCTTCTTCAACGGCACGGAAATGATGGTCGGCAAGGGCGTGCCGGCCGGGCGCCTGCCGCTCGGCGACTGGACGCTAGCCGCCAATGTCTGCGACGAAAGCATCGGCCTGCTGAAGCGCTATTCCGCCGGCGTCATCGCCGCGGCAGGATCCGGCGTGACCCACGACCAGAACATCCAGCCGCTGTTCGAGGCCTGCGCGGCGACGTGGATCGAGGACGCCTCCGGCGAGTTCCCGATCGTCGGTGCCGCGCAATCGACGGTGCTCACCTTCACCGACGACGACATCATGGTCGACGAGACCTTCCGTTTCTCGACCAAGCGCACCAAGTCGGAACTGATCAACACGCTGGCCGGCACGTTTCGCGATCCTGACGCCTTCTTCGAGCAGACGCCGTTCGCGGTGCGGATCGACGAGGTCGCTCTTGCCGAGGATGGCGAGCGCCTGGCAGTGGCCATACCATACGGCGGGGTCAACAAGGCGGAGGTCGCCGACCGGCTGGCCGACATCGCCTTCAAGGCCAGCCGGTTCCAGGGCAATGGCGATATCGTCATCCATCCAATGTTCCTCGCCGATGCCAAGGTCGGGCGCTGGTGCGAATGGGATTCGGCGGAGTTCGGCACCCGCAAATTCCAGATGCTGGAAAAGACGCTGGGGCCGCTCGGCGACAAGGGTGCGCGCAACATCCACCTGAAGCTGCAGGAAGTCGGCGACGAGATCTTCGACGGCACCGATTACACGACCGTGCCGCCGGTGCCGGAGCTTCCCGGCCCGCCCGACTATCAGACCGAAGCCGCCAATTTCCTCGCCTTCGGCGTAGCGCAGCAGGTCGCCGGTTCGGCGGAGAAAATCCCCGGCCTGCGCTTCACCTGGAATGCGTTCACCGACATCACCGTCGTGTCGATCGACATCGAATACCGGCCGCAGGGTCAGACCGACAGCATCGTCAAGCGCGCCAATGTGCCCGACCAGGTGCTGATCACCAGCGATGGCGTTCTGGCGGCGACAACCTACGAATACCGCCATCGCATCATCACGCGCCCGGTGCGCACGACGTTCTTCACCGATTGGGCAACCGTCGACACGCCGGCGGCCACGGTACCGGCCGTGTCGGTCGGCCTCGGTCAGGTGCAGGAAGACATCTACGATCTCTTCGCCACGCTTGTCGCCGATACGCGCGTCGCCATCATAGAGCGCATCAATCAGTTGGCCGCCGCCGCGGTAGATGCCGCTGGTCGCGTTGCCAAGGACAACTCGGTTGCCGTTCGCTTCCGCAATGCCACCGCCGCGGCGCAGCAGCTGCTCGAGGCGTCGATCACTGAGATCGACGATGAGCTTGTGGCGCTGGCAGCAGCCACAACGGCCGTCGAAGCATCGGTCGGCCTAATTTCGGCGGATGGGCTGTTCCAGCTCATTGCCACCGCCGGAAGCGGTGACGTGACCTCCCGCCTCATAGCGCAGGTACGCG
>NZ_RZPH01001440.1:0-1083 GCF_004022825.1 Mesorhizobium sp. M7A.F.Ca.CA.004.04.2.1 | reverse complement strand
GATGTTGAGCTGGGCAATGCGCGCCGCTGCGTTCTCGCCCATCAGCGGCGAGCCTTGCGCGGTCGAGCAAAGCACGATGTCGGCGACCGCAGCCAGCGGCGAGTTGTCGTAGTTGGTGATGGCCAGCGTGCGGGCACCGTTCTTGCGGGCCAGCTGGATGGCGTCGATGACGGCCGACGTGTTTCCCGAATGCGAGAAGCCGACGGCGATGTCGTCGCCGCCGAGCAGCGAGGCCGACATCAGCATCATATGCGAATCGTCATAGACGGATGCGCGGATGCCGATGCGCAGAAACTTGTGCGAGACATCGCGGGCGATCTGCGCCGAGCCGCCGACGCCATAAAAATCCCGGTTCTTGGCACGGAAGAGCAGCTCGGCGGCCCGGTCGAAATCCTCGATGTCGAGGATCGCCAGCGTCTCCTCCAGCGCCTGGATGGAGGTGCGAAACACTTTTTGCACGATCTCGGCCGAACTGTCGTCGGATGACAGTTCCTGGTGCATCTCGGCGGTCGGCAGGCGACTGTATTCATAGACGGCGGTGCGGAAGTCGCGATAGCCGGAAAAGCCGAGCTTCTTGGCGATTTTGACCACCATCGCCTCGGACACGCCGGACTCTTCGGCGATCTGTTTCAGCGGAATGCTCTCGTCGAAACCGCGCCGGCCGAAGACGGTTTCCACCACCTTCGCCTCCAACGGGGTGAGATGCGGCATCATCATGCGGATGCGCGGTCCTACCGCTTTCAGGTCCAGCCCGCTCAAGGTCATCCACGCCCCCTCGTCACGCGATCGATAAGCATCGCGGCGAGGATTATAAGACCAGTTGCCAGAAGCTGATAGAAGGACTGGACGTTCATCAGCGTCAAACCGTTGCGCATGGCGCCGAGGATGACGGCGCCCAGGATGGTGCCGACGATGCTGCCCTTGCCGCCCATCAGCGAGGCGCCGCCGATGGCGGCAGCCGCGATAGCGTCGAGTTCCCAGAGATTGCCGAGGATGGGCTCGGCGGCGCCGAGCCGGCCGACCAGGATCTGCGCGGCAAGCGCCGCCAGCAGGCCCGAGATCATGTAGGCGGCGATCTTGGTG
>NZ_RZPH01001439.1:0-1084 GCF_004022825.1 Mesorhizobium sp. M7A.F.Ca.CA.004.04.2.1 | reverse complement strand
ATCATAGGTCATGACGTCGTAGATCTCGTCGGAGAGGATGGCGACCTGCGGATGCGCCTCCAGCCCCTTGACCAGTTTCTCGATCTCGGCACGCGGCGTGACGCCGCCTGTCGGATTGGCGGGCGAGTTGAGGATCAGCAGCCTGGTCTTCGAGGTGATCAGCGCCAATGTCTCCTCGGCCGAGAAGGCAAAGCCGTTCTCCTCGCGCATCGGCACGGGAATAGGGGCTGCACCGGTGAACTCGATCATCGAGCGATAGATGGGAAAGCCCGGATCGGGATAGAGGATTTCGGCGCCAGGTTCGCCGAACATCAGGATCGCGGCGAACATGGTTGGCTTGCCGCCGGGCAGGATCATCACCGTTTCGGGCGATACTTCGACACCAGTGGTGGTCAGCGTGCGCCGCACCACCGCTTCGCGGGTCGCCAGCAGGCCATTGGCCGGCGTGTAGCCGTGATGGCCGTCGCGCAGCGCCTTGATCGCCGCCTCGACGATGTGCTGCGGCGTCTTGAAGTCCGGCTGGCCGATGCCGAGATTGACGATGTCGCGGCCTTGTTGGGCAAGTGCTGTGGCCCTCGCGAGCACGGCAAAGGCGTTTTCCTCGCCAAGGCGGTCGAAGGCCGAAATCGTGTGGAGCATTTTTCCCGTCCGTGTGGTTCTTGCTGTTGGGTCGCGTTTTTGTGAGCTTCGGCTGGCAAAAGTCAAACGGATTGGAGCTTTCGGTGTCGGAAAATCTCAGGGATTGGCAACCGCGCCCGCGGCCCGAACGCAAGACCATCGACGGAAGCACTGTCCGGCTCGAACCGCTGAGTGCCGCAAAACATGGCGATGGCCTCTATGAAGCGTCCTCCGTGTCCGACATCGACGGCCGCTTCGCCTGGTTGCCCGATTATCCGCCGGAGACCCGCGCCGCCTTCCAGCCATGGCTGGACAAGGTCGAGGCCAGCGAGGATCCGCTGTTCTTCACCGTCATCGACAAGCCCAGCGGCAAGGTCGCCGGACGCCAGACGCTGATGCGCATCGATCCGGCGTACGGCGTCATCGAGATCGGCAACATCTATTGGGGACCGCTCATCTCGCGCAA
>NZ_RZPH01001438.1:0-1089 GCF_004022825.1 Mesorhizobium sp. M7A.F.Ca.CA.004.04.2.1 | reverse complement strand
GCCGTGGCTGGTGAATGGGTCGAGCGCGGCGTCGGTGATGATGCCGATCTGCGGCACCGCATCCTTGATCGCACGGGTGGCGCGGTTGATGACATTGTCGGGATCGAGGATATGCGAGCCGGTCTGGTCGCGCAGCGAGATGTCCACATTGGGGAAGGTGGCGAGTGCCGGAATGCCGAGTTTCGCCGCGCGCTCGGCCTCCTTGACGGCGAGATCGATCGACAGGCGGAAGACGCCGGGCATGGCGGCGATCGGCTCGCGGACACCCTTGCCCTCGACGACGAAGATCGGCCAGATCAGGTCGTCGACCGTGAGCCGGTTCTCCTGCACGAGACGGCGCGACCAGTCGGCCTTGCGCATGCGGCGCAGACGGCGGCTGCCGGTGATCTCGTCGACGCCGCGCGCGCCGGCGGGCTTTGCGGGGGTGAATTTGTTCATCGCTAAATACTCTCGTTCGGGCAGGCTTTTACCACGAGCTCCCGCTGCTGACCAATGCGGCACGATTGTGCCAGCGATCCGGTCGAAGTCTATTCGGGTTGCCCATTGCCTGACAGAATCTGTGCTGCGCCCCTGATGGCGACACGGAAAGCCTCGTCGAAGCCGACACCGCGCACCTGCCAGATGTAGGTCTTGCCGGCCGCGGCCAGCCGCCAGTCGGCGATCCAGCCCAGTTCCTTGTCGCTCCAGACGAGACTGCCGGAAAGCGCCTGGTCGGCGCCGGTCTTCTTCGCCAGTGTGTCGAGCTTCGTCATCTCGGCATTGCGAAGCGCCTGATCGTCCAATCCGGCCCGCGACAGCTGCGCCGCCGTGGGAAAAGCCACCTGCATGGCCAGCGGTACGGCGGCATTGCCGAACGATTCGCGCATCGGCATGCCACGGTCGTCGTCGGCATCGAGCGCATAATGCATTGTTCCGCGCTCGGTCGTCAAAAACACCGCCAGCCGCGGCCGCTCGGCCAGCCACGGCCTGCTGCCGAGCGAAGCCAGCACCGGGTCGATTTCAGCCGGCTTGTACTGGCAGGAAAGGTTGTGGGGCCGATCGTACGTGCCCTTATCGTCATGGTTGGGAATGCCTTCCATGCGGTCGCGG
>NZ_RZPH01001437.1:0-1090 GCF_004022825.1 Mesorhizobium sp. M7A.F.Ca.CA.004.04.2.1 | reverse complement strand
CGACCGCGACCGATCCGGCGGCACCGCCGCCCGACAGGCCGATGGCGACCGCACCCGCGACCACCACCACCTCGGAATCGTCCTTGGCCATGACGGCGACGTCGCCGCCGGCGACAATTGTCGCGTTGGCACCGACACGGGCATAGGTCTCGGTGTCGAACGACAGCACCGAGACGCCGCCCGCCAGGCTGACCGTGCCGCTGAAGGCAAGACCGGCGGAGACCACGATGACCTTTTCCTTGGATGTGGCGATCACCGCAACGTCGTTGTTCGCCTTCACGTCCGCGCCGTCATTGATCGTCGCGACCGTGTCGACCTTGATCACCGACACGTCGACGCCGGGCGCGCCCGCGCCCGAACCGCCGAAAGCCGCACCGGCCCCGACACCGACATGGCTGAAGTCGCTCGCCGCCGCAACCAGCACGGACTGTCCTGCATTTCCGGGGCCGGCCATGTCCTGGTTGATCTGCGCATCGGCTCCGATGAACGCCTTCGTCTTGGTATCGACGACGTTGACCGCCGCACCGACAGCCACGCCGACCGAACCGCCGCCGCCGACGGAAATCGCAAAAGTCTCGACATCATCCTTCGCCGAGGCGGAGACGGCCACGCCACGGAAGCCGGTATCGACCGACGCGGTCGCAACCCGGTTCTGGGTCAAGCCCGGATCCTGCTGGACGTCGTCGCCACCCTCCTGGTCGAGGTTCTTGAACTGGGTGAGGCCCGACGGCGTACCAGCCTCCAGGCTGCTCGCGGTCGGCTTGTTGCCGCCCTGCGGGTCGAAGCTCGACATCGCCTGGCTGCCCGCATACTCGATTTGGTAGCGGCCGGTTCTCGCCGCGACCGTGCCGTGGCCCTCGCCGGTGACGCGTGCGCCTGCGCCGATGAAGGCATCCGTCACCTTGTCGACAACCGCAACGCCGGCCGCGACGCCGACGCCGGCACTGCCGCCAATCGCCACGCCGCCAACAATCAGGTCCATCTCGGTCTCGTCGAGTGCCTGGACAAGCACGCTGCCGCGTGCCCGCACATCCGTCAGGCCGCCGATCGGCGCCAGCGGGTCCGAGCCAATGAAGGCGCGGGTCTTCAG
>NZ_RZPH01001436.1:0-1091 GCF_004022825.1 Mesorhizobium sp. M7A.F.Ca.CA.004.04.2.1 | reverse complement strand
TCGATGCACCCATCTACACCGCCAAGCGCCGCGAGTGCAAACAGCAAGCCTTCACGAGTGGAACGTGCGGCGGCCGACCGGCCTCTGCTTTTAAGGAGAGAAACTGCCGCGCGATGTCGCGCATCGAAGCGACCGCCGATGCTGCCCGTCATCGCGAGGATGATCAGGACATTTCAGGCCTACAGCGCCCTTTGCGGGCATGGCGCCCCGGCTGCATCACCACAGCGCGACGCCGTGGGCTGCGGCCGGAAGCTCGTCTCTTCGGACTGGCGCACCAGTTCGGCAAAGAGCAGCGCGAAGCTTCCCAGCATCAGGAAGACGATGATCAGGCGTGTTACCGGCAATATGTCGGCCTCGACTGGCTAGCCCCCACGCCACCCATCCACTGCCGGCTAACATGACCGATCCGGCTTTACGAGACTTTAAGGCCCGTCTTAACCATCACATTCGCGTAGCCTTTGACATGATACGCGAACGGCATGCCCGCATCCGCCGACCGGCATGGCCGTATCATCCGGGATGGCGTTGCCATCCGGGATGGTACCTCCCTTTGCAGACGTACCCCGCCCATGCTACCCCGGCGCTGGCGCGGCCCAGCAACCGGCCGCTGCCAATCGGTCGTCATCGGGGAGCCATGAGCAAAGCCGCCAGCCGCATCGCCTTCGTCTCGTCCGACACCGCTGACGCCAAGACGGCGCTGGAAAGCCTGTCGGTGCGCTATGGCCAGTCTTCCGTCGAGGAGGCCGGGATCGTCGTTGCGCTTGGGGGTGACGGGTTCCTGCTGCAGACCCTGCGCGACACGATGGGGACCGGCAAGAAGGTCTACGGCATGAACCGTGGCACCATCGGCTTCCTGATGAACGAGTATCGTTCCGGTGGCCTCACCGAGCGTCTCGAGGCCGCCGTCGCCGAAACGATCCGCCCGCTGGAGATGCTGGCCGTGACCTCGGAAGGCGAAACGATTTCAGCACTGGCGATCAACGAGGTGGCGCTGTGGCGCCAGTCGTACCAGACGGCCAAGATCCGCATCACCGTCGACGAACAGGTCCGGCTTGAGGAACTGAACTGCGACGGCGTCATGATCGCAACCC
>NZ_RZPH01001435.1:0-1092 GCF_004022825.1 Mesorhizobium sp. M7A.F.Ca.CA.004.04.2.1 | reverse complement strand
CTATCTGCCGGTGACGGCGCAGGTTATGATGACTTTTCTAGGCGCCATCTTTGTCGCCTCAGCCTTCGACCGGCAGGTCGAGTTCGGCAGCCAGCAACTCCAGCGAGTCGCCGATGATGGAAACGATCTCGCCGACCTGTTCGCTGGTGACGATCATCGGCGGCGCGACCATGAAATTGTCGCCGTCGACGCCACCCTTGACCCTGCGGCCATAGATGATCAGCCCGCGCTCATAGGCGAGGTCGAGCAGCCGCTGCGTGGCTTTCTTGGTCTGGTCGATCGGCCTCAGCGTCTCTGGATCGGCAACCATCTGGGCGCCGGTGAGCAGGCCCTTGCCGCGCACGTCGGCGATGAACGGAAACCGCTTCGCCAGCCCCTTCAGCCCGTCCATCAGCACATCACCCATGGCGGCCGCATTGGCGATCAGGTCGAGCCGGTCCATTTCACCGAGCACGGCAAGCCCGGCGGCGCAGGCCAGCGGGTTGCCGGCATAGGTGTGGCCGTGCTGGAAGCCGCCGGAGTCAAGCAGCGGCTGCACCAGCCGCATCGGGGCGGCGAGCGCGCCAAGCGGCGCATAGCCCGAACCCAGCCCCTTCGACAGCGCGACGATGTCGGGCTTGCAGTTCCAATGGTCGCCGCCTAGGAATTTGCCGGTGCGGCCGGCGCCGCTCATCACTTCATCGTGGATGAGCAGGATTCCGTAGCGGTCGCAGATCTCGCGGATGCGCGGATAATAGCTGTCCGGCGCGACCATTGCCGCGGTCGCCGCACCGCCGATCGGCTCCATGATGAAAGCGACCACGCTGTCTGGACCTTCCGCAAGAATCTTCTCCTCCAGCATGTCGGCATAGCGGATGCCGCGCTGTTCCATCGAGAGATTGTCGCGGTCGCGCCAGGCATTCGGCGCCGGCACGGTCGGCATAGCCCGCATCATCGGCTCGAACGTTTCGGCCAGCGCATCGTCGCCGGTGACCGAGAGCGAACCCAGCGTGCCGCCATGATAGGAGGGGAAGCGGGTGATCACCTTCCAGCGGCTGGCCTGGCCGGTGGCGACGGCCCATTGCCGCGCCAGCTTGATGCAGGATTCCGTCG
>NZ_RZPH01001434.1:0-1093 GCF_004022825.1 Mesorhizobium sp. M7A.F.Ca.CA.004.04.2.1 | reverse complement strand
ATACAAGGTGACGGCGCTGCAGGTCGGCGCCTCCAACGGACCGTCGGAATGGCAGCGCGACTATGACGAGCAAGCCAAGCAGAGCCGGCGCATCGCGTCTTTGCAGGCGGCGGAGTAGTCTTGAGCGCGCGCCGCAAAGCCACGACGCAGGTATCGCGGCTGGCGCACCGCGCGGTTGGGACGACGGCTGCCAACCGGATGGTGCCGGAAGAGACGCCGGTGGCGTTCTCCTTTGCCGGCACCACGCATGCGGTGATGATGGCAAGCCCGGCGGATTTCGAGGATTTCGCGCTCGGCTTCTCGCTGACCGAAGGCATCATCGCCTTGCCCGAAGAGATCGAAGCCATCGAGGTCGAGGACCATGGCGCCGGCATCGACATTCAGATCCGGCTGAAGGACCGAGCCAACACACGTTTCGAAGCGCGGCGGCGAAGGCTCGCCGGCCCGGTCGGCTGCGGGCTTTGCGGCATCGAGTCGATCGAGGAAGCGATGCGCTCGGTCGATGCGGTTGGTGCCTCAAGCCTTACGCTTGATGCCGACGACATCGCTCGTTCGGTCAAGCTTTTGTCCAAAGTGCAGCCGCTGCACACCGAGACCGGAGCGGTACACGCCGCCGGTTTCTATATGCCTGGCAAGGGCATCGTCATGGCGCGCGAAGATGTCGGCCGTCACAATGCGCTCGACAAGCTGGCCGGCGCGCTGGCCAGGGCCGGCATCGATGGCGCATCCGGTGCTGTGGTGGTGACATCCAGGGTGTCGGTCGAAATGGTGCAGAAGACGGCTTCTATCGGCTCGGCCTTCATCATCGCCGTCTCGGCGCCGACCGCACTTGCCATCCGCACGGCGCAAGAGGCCGGCATGACGCTGGTGGCGCTGGTTCGCGGCGACGATTTTGATATTTTCACCCACCCCGACCGGGTGGTTTGCGGAGTTGCCAAGCATGTCGCATGACGAAGAACACATTATGAGCACCGCCGAGAAGCTGGTGCGCATGGCAAACCAGATCGCCGATTTCTTCCATTCCAAGCCGCGCGAGGAAGGCATTGCCGGCGTCGCCGAGCACATCAACAAGTTCTGGGAGCCGAGGATGCGG
>NZ_RZPH01001433.1:0-1097 GCF_004022825.1 Mesorhizobium sp. M7A.F.Ca.CA.004.04.2.1 | reverse complement strand
CACCATCATCGACCAGAAACCGAGCATGCCGATCTTCGAAAACGACACCGCCCACGGAAACAGGAAGGCCACTTCCAGGTCGAAGATGATGAACAGGATCGACACCAGGTAGAAACGGATGTCGAACTTCATGCGGGCGTCGTCGAACGAGTTGAAACCGCACTCGTAGGCGGAAAGCTTTTCGGGATCGGGATTGCGGTAGGCCACCAGGAAGGGCGCGGCCAGCAGCGCCAGGCCGACAACCAGCGCCACGCCTATGAACAGGACGATGGGCAGGTATGAGCTCAAGAGTGCGTTCATGCTCGGCTTTCCGTTGGCGCAATCCACTTTGATTACAGCACCGGACCCTAATGCGGAAGCGTGACAGTTTAACCGCTGAACCGTTTTAAGGGCCTATGCTGCAACGCGGCGAGGGTTAGCGCAGCACTTCCAGCGAAGCAAGTCAAACCTTGTTCAAAACACCGACCTGGACGGCATATCGCGGCAAACTGGTCCGATCCGCTCCTGTTTGATTTCCTTCGCTTTTTACTCCACTTTTCTCTCCTGACATGGATGCAGCCAAAACCCTGCTAGCATGGGTTGGAATCAGCCATTCGACCCTCGGTCAAACACTTCAAAGTGATGCCTGCATGAAGGAAAAGATCTCGCTCCCCACGGCCCGTCGCATCGCGCTTGCCGCCCAGGGGTTTCTCGATCCCCGCCCGACCGGCACGCCCGACCGCCGGCATTTTGCCCGCACCCTCTCCCGCACCGGCCTGCTGCAGATCGATTCCGTCAGCGCGGTGGTGCGCGCTCATTATATGCCGCTCTATTCGCGCCTTGGTCCCTACCCGTTCTCGCTGCTCGACAACGCGGCCGTGACGCGTAAGCGCACGGTTTTCGAATACTGGGCGCACGAGGCGTCCTTCCTGCCGGTCGAGACCTACCCGCTGATGCGCTGGCGCATGCAGCGCGCCGAGCGCGGCGACGAAATGTATCTGGGCCTCGCCAAATGGGGCCGCGAGCACGCCGCCTATATCGAAGAGATTTACCGCCAGGTCGCCGAGCGCGGCCCGATTGCCGCTTCCGCGCTCGAAGGCCAGAAAGGCTCGGGCGGC
>NZ_RZPH01001432.1:0-1098 GCF_004022825.1 Mesorhizobium sp. M7A.F.Ca.CA.004.04.2.1 | reverse complement strand
GTATTTCATGACGGCGGCGAACAGTTTTGCATCGGCAACCGAATTCACCATCGGCGCGATGACTGCCTCGGCGCCGAAATCGAGCGCGCGGCTTGCCATGTCGAAACGGCCAACGGGAATGCGCACCAGCGCCGGCTTGCCGGCAGCGAGCACCGGCACCAGGCCACGCAGCACGCTGTCTTCGTGATGGCCGCCATGCTGCATGTCGAGCGTGACGGCATCGAAACCCTGCTTGGCGACGATTTCGACGGTCAAGGCATCCGGCACGCCGGACCATGCGGTGAACAGCGTTTCGTCGGCCGCGAGGCGGGACTTCAGGGACATGGATACTTTCCTTGTTAACTCCGGCAGTTTCAGCCGGAAACCGCGACAAAGGCAAAGAAAAACCGCCCGGATAGGCCGGGCGGTCGATTGGTCCAGCGTATGGCCGGGATCAGCGCATGGCCCGGATCAGGTGTTCTTGATCTGCTCGATCGCCTGCGCCATCAGTTCGTCCATCGTGCGGCGGATCTGGTGATCCGACTGCTCGACGCCGGCCGCGTCGAAATCCCCGCGGATTTTGCGGAACACGTCGTGGTCGCCGGCTTCCTCGATGTCGGAGATAACCACTTCCTTGGCATAGGCGTCGGCATCCGCGCCGGACTTTCCGAGCTTTTCGGCGGCCCACAGGCCGAGCGCCTTGTTGCGGCGCGCCGAGGCCTTGAACCGAAGCTCCTCGTCGAATGCGAATTTACGCTCAAAGCCCTCTTCGCGGTCTTTCATGCTGCTCATGGCGTCCCTCCGGTCAAATTCGATTCGTTGGCGGTGAATATGTGCGTTGCCAAAGCACAAACCAAAAGGTCGCGGGTCGGTCAATACGCTTCATCGAATGCTGCGCTGCGGCATTTCAGTCCCGAAAGCGGTTGATTGGAAGGATTTGCCGATTGAGCAAACGATGTGATTGGGATAGACCCGGCATTGAACCCTACCGTAGCCGCACTATTTCAGGCAGACGGACAGGAAATGGTCTGATACCGCCCTGTCCGGAACCCCAGAGAAAAATCCAGATGAAAAATCGCCGCCGCATTTATGAAGGCAAGGCCAAGATACTCTATGAGG
>NZ_RZPH01001431.1:0-1101 GCF_004022825.1 Mesorhizobium sp. M7A.F.Ca.CA.004.04.2.1 | reverse complement strand
GCCTAACCTTGCCGTTCCGCTGCAGAATAAACTCCGTCACTCATTTCGATGAGCCCGTCGCGATCAACCACCGAGATTTTTCCTCGACCCGCACGAATGTAGCCCATGCCTTCCAACGTCTGCAACGCGAGAGTGACGCCTGGTCGTCGGGTACCCAGCATCAGCGCCAGTTGCGCATGCGTAATCGGCAAAGGTTGTGGCAAGCGGTCCTGAAGCATCAGGAGCATTCGGGCGATTTTAGCGTCCGCTGTCTGTCGCGCGTTAGCGAAAGCCGATCCGGCAAACTGTGCCGCCAAGTCGTAGAAGTAGCGGATGACCAGCAGTCGCATGTTCGGGGAGCGCGCAAAAGCCTCAGTGAGCCGTCCCGCTTCTAGGGCATAGGCATCACAAGAGGTGAGAGCCACATAGTCATGTGCGGAAACCCCAACCCCGAAGGCGAGCGCGGCCCCGGTCATTCCTTCCTGTCCAACTAATGCGATGCCGGCGGCCCCGCTATTGTTATTTCTGGCAATTACACCTGCCACCCCGCTGCAAATGAAGTAAACAGATGAACTCACAGCGTCGGCAGTTTCGAAATGGTAGCCTGGGGGATAGGTCTGAAGCTTCAATTCGGGAATCAGGGCACTTTGGTCATCATGGAAGACCAAGGCGCTCAAAAGCCGGTTGAAAAACTCCGTCACCCGCTCCCCAATTCATTCTGGTGAACCTGCATCGTAATGCACAATCGCATCAAGGATCGTTCTATACAGGCTGTCAACTTCCCCGTCGATCTCATCGCGTTTTATGCCAACCGCTTTGGCGTCAGCGTCCATGGCGGATTCTCCAAGAAGGTAGCCAAAGCCGCCGTGAGTTCCGGCCGCGGGAGAAGGGCTAGTTCTCCTCATCGGAGTCGTGGCGCAGGTCCTCCTCGTCACGCATGGACTGAATGCTATTCTGCGTGTTCCTCGCATCCAACGCCGCTTGCAGTCTCGCCGCTGCGATTAGGATCCTATCGGGTACTGCTTCCGGTGGAGTAGGCATTTCCATAGGCGCATTAACATTTGTTAGTCGAAAATGTTCCCCCGGCGGGCATAGGGACCACCGGCCGCAGGAACCTTAGAC
>NZ_RZPH01000142.1:0-8892 GCF_004022825.1 Mesorhizobium sp. M7A.F.Ca.CA.004.04.2.1 | reverse complement strand
CGGCAAGGAGGTCGCGCTGAGGAACCGTCTGCCGGACGGCGTCGTCATGTTCACTGGCGACGATTTCAATTATCCCGAACTGATCGCCGGCGACGAGAAAAGACACTCGCACGCACTGCTCGGTATTTTCGACGCGATTGCGCCGGTCGCCAATGCAGCGCTGGCGAAACTGGCGGAGGGTGACCGCGCCGGCTATGACGCCTTGATGGCGCCGACCGTGCCGCTATCGCGAAAAATCTTCGAGGCGCCGACCGAGTACTACAAGGCCGGCATCGTCTTCATGGCCTGGCTGAATGGCCATCAGGACCATTTTGCGATGGTCGGCGGCATGCAGTCGGCGCGCGGCATCCGTCACTATGCCGACGTGTTCCGCCTTGCCGACCAGGCCGGATTGCTCGCTGATCCCGATCTGGCGGTGGCCAGAATGAAGAGCCTTTGCACCGTCGCGGGCGTTTGATTTCGGGAAAGTGGTTCTCATCATCGACGTGACAGGCCAGGAATGCCGGACGTCCCTAGAGCAATTCCAGGAAAAGTGTGAAACGGTTTTCCGTCCGGAATTGCTTAAAAACAAGGAGTTAGAGCGGGTCGCCGTTTCCGTGAAACGGTGAACTGCTCTAACGTCTTCGCCACAGCCAAAAAGGCGCGATTGCCTCGTCTGGATGAAATATGGGCTTGGCCGCCCTTCCCAGATCGGCAGGTGGCATCCCTGCGGGATCATGATGCGTCAGGTCGAGAAGCAGCGGCCCAAGCCGATCCGGATCGACAGTTTCGGCCGACATGGTGTGTCGCTTGTTCTCGTGCGCAACAAGCCAGTGCAGCGCCTGGACCAGTCCCAGTCCCTCGGCTGTCTTGTGCTGCCAGAGATTGTCACCAACCGAAGACATGACACGGGCCAGCGACGTCCAGCCTTGCAAGGTAAACATGGCGTAGTGCCTGGGGCGCGTGCGGGACAGTTCCCTGGGCAAGGAGCCGTCGGCTGCGATCTGGGTCGCCAATCTCTCCCGAGCATAGAGGCTGATCTTGGCCAGGGTGGCGCTGTCGCCAAGAAATGTGGCGATCGATGCCCGCTGCAAATCGTAGTACGTTCCTTGGTTGCTGCTGCTGCAGAAGGCCGTCGCGGCTGCCGGCGCGGTGTCCAGCCATTCACAGTAGGAACCGAGCCAGGCTCTGAACGCCTCGCGATCCTCGTCGCCCAGTACTCCTGTTCGCTCGATCAAGCGTACGGCATCCAGGAAGAAATAGAAATCCTTCAGCTCGATGATGCCGTAGCCGGCCCCTTCATTGTTGTCGTGGCCCGACCGCACCTGCGCATAGCGCAAATGCGGGTTCATTCTTGTCTTGGGATCGACAAACCATGCGCGAATGAGCCTCGCGGCGTGGACGGCGTAATGACGTCCATCAAGCACGGTTGCGGCGAGCGCAAGCACGGTTGTGTCGTCGAAGACGCGCTGTAAGCGTGTGCGATCGTAGGTTTCGCTTCCTGCTGCATACAATGCCGTGCCGGGCACGCGTTCGCCATCGAGCCTGATATAGGGCAGGCCATCGGGTCTGTCGGGGTCGGGCCACCAGTAAGGCGCCGGGTGAAAATAGTCCTGGGGATCCCCGCTGGGGGCTCGGCCAGTCTTGTCGAGCACGCTGAACGGACCGCGGGCGAGTGCCTGACCGGCCGCGGTTTCGAGATAGCGCAGGATGGGTCCGTCCTTTACCGCGTGGGCGAGGGCGTCTTCGTCATAGAAAGCCAGGCGGGAGGTATCAAGCCGAGCGGCGACTGCCTTGGCGTCACATTGATCGACCATATCGACGATCGCCTGGTCGCGGCTGACCAGACGCGCGACGAAGCCGGCCTTGCCGATCTCCAGATGCGAACGTCCTGAATCCAGGCGCGCCACCCAGCCCGCTTTCTGGAGCAGCCCGGCATCCGCTGCCCGGACCGGGCGTGGAAAATCCCAGGCGTCGTCGCGGTAGCGATCCCAGGGGCCGGGAACTGCCAACCGCCACAGCATCTCGATTTTTGGCCGCCTTCCGTAGCCATAGTTTTCGTCGAACAGTTGCGTGGTATCGGCTCGAAATATGATCTGCGGCTCTTCCTCGGCCGGCGGCTGGAAGCTCTGGTCCAGCAGAAGCGCATTGTCGACAATACGCGCCATGGGCACCACAGCGTAGGGAAGGTGCGGGTTTCTCTCGATCGCGGACCGTATCCGCTGGAACGCAGAGCCTGTCAGGTAGCAGTTCCCGTCCCAGGGCATCAGCCATTTTGCCCTGCCGCGGGCAATCGCGAGCGCGGCGTTGCGAGCCCCATTGTTGTTCATCACATAGAGGTTCTTGCTGCGGCGGATGTGCGTTTCGTAACGCGCGGACTTTCCGCTCGCCCGGCCCTTCTCTGAGAATCTGAGGTCGCCGGCAACAAGCTGGTCGACGTCCCAGGATATCTTCCGGTACGCATCGAGTTCGAAGGGGATTGTGTGAAAATTCTGGCGGCGGCTTTCGAGCAGGCCGATGATCCGGGCTTCCTCGTCGGTGTCGACTATCCGATTGACGATCCAGAATTTTTCGCAGGCGTCGAAGACCGGTTCGTTGTCCAGAATGAACAGCACGTTGTCGAATGACTGGCCCTTGCGGTGTCGCGGTTCCAGATCATTGCCGATGATCCGGACGAGCATGAAGCTGTCGGCAATCTGCGAGATCGGCGACGCCGTGTAAGTCTCGCGGGCGGCTTCGATCCGCTTGCCGAGTTCGCGTCGGTATTCAGCGTTCTGCTTTGCGGAAATGAGCGCGTTGCCCAATGTCGACCACGGCGACTGCAATTGCGTGCGCACACGGTTCAGTTCGCGATGTATCTTCGGCCAAGGCGACAGTTTTTCCCTTCTGGACTGTGAACTCATGACGGCACGCAAGGAGACCCGATCACCGCCTCGGGAATGCGCGCAGTTTCGCCAACCATTCCGGCTTCGATCCTGGACCATTTCTGAGTGTGAGGCGACCAAGCCCTGAATTGTCCAACGCGATCAATCATGGAAAACGTCTCTCGCCTGCAATGTTGCGAATGTCCTGTTACGGTTCTGCTGCATCGGTCACGGCAGGTTGCAGGCAACGCCGACAAGACAATGCGATAAATCAAATCCGAAAACCACATAGCATGGCAAAATGCCCCGGCATCGGCGATGCGCCTTCACGCGAAGGCAAGCTCGCAAAAAGATTCCGCCGGTGATCGCAATTTTCTTGTGAACCAATTTCTCCCGAGGCGCGACCAAGCGATGTGTCCAAACATGGTCCATCAAGGAGAACGTCTGATGTTTACTGTTTCAAGAAACGTCCTTTTGGCCGCCATCGCCGTTTCGGTGCTGGCCGGCTGCAAGACAACCGCTCCCAGGGAATGCGACAAGCTGAAGCCCGGCGTCACCTACAACGGCAAATGCTGCGGCATCGGCGAGCCTTGCCGTGAAGGCAAGGGCGGCGGCGACAGGCCGGGAAATACGCCTGATCCAGAGCCGCAATGATCTGATTGCCCGTCGCCCGTCCCGGTCAGCACCGGGACGGGCGCACAGCTTTCCGCGACGGCGTTTGCGTCCGGCGTCCGGTCTGCCAGGACCGGGTTGCGAAACTCGCCGGCGCCGCCCACGACAATGGCGAAACGGCAAATCTTGACGTCAGCTTGTGGCGGCCATTCCCCGCATATCACCTCACGGCCCCAGCCTCGTCCGTCCTGCGTTGTTGAACCCGACAACCCTTTGCTTACTATACGGTTTTTCGGTGCTTGTCGGCTGCCCCCATGCGTGCTTACTTGTGGTTGTTTTCATTCCGGGGATACAATCATGCGTTTTCTACTTGCTGGCGTCGCCATGCTGTCGTTCGCCGCCACTGCGGCTCTGGCTGATCCAGCTTCGGACTTCAAAAGAGCCGATCAGGCGTTGAACCAAACCTTCAAGCAAATCCAGAAGCGGCTTACGGATGATTCCGACGGCAAGGCACGGTTGGTGAAAGCGCAGAGAGCGTGGATTGCGTTCCGCAACGCCGAATGCACGTTTCAATCCAGCGGTGACGATGGTGGCTCCGCGGCGCCGATGGTTGCCGCTGCTTGTCAAGCTGAACTGACCAAGGCTCGCACCAGGCAGTTGAGGGCCTACCTGAACTGCCAGGAGGGTGACCTCTCTTGCCCGGTGCCATCAGAATGATCTGGAGTGACAAAATGCCGAATTTCAAGATGAGATATGTGCTGATCGCGCTTGTGCCGTTGGCGGTTGCTGGTTGCGTCAGCGCTGAGGATCAGCGCGCAATGGATCAGCAACAGTGCGCTTCTTACGGCTATAGGCCAGGAACCAACAGGTTTGCCGACTGCATGATGCAACAGACTTCACAACGTTCAGAAGACGAGCAGCGCTCAATGGATCGCATAGCCGCGCAGGAACAGAGAGACAAGGATCGCAAGGAAGCGCGTCGAAAGAACGACAGCTACATCGACCCAAGGCCGAGTTACGACAAGGACGGCAATCCGAATTTCGACACTCAAGGCAATTACCAAGGGTGTCACGGCGCGGGATGTTTGGTCGACAATCCAGACAATGGCGATGACGATGACCAGTAGGCTGGCTTCGCAAGGGCTCTTCTTCCTGCCCCTATAGTCCGGACCTCAGCCCAAATCGACAAACCGTTCGCCAAGCTCAAGCACTGCATGCGGCGTTGCGCCAGGTGCAGGCTATAAGTCAACCTATGCGAACCGCTCTACCTCTGGGGAACCAGCCGGGAAATGCCGATGCAAGATCTGCTTGTCTGGTTGGATGGTGGGCGTGACAGGGATTGAACCTGTGACCCCTGCAATGTCAATGCAGTGCTCTCCCGCTGAGCTACACGCCCATCCGAAGCCGCGCATACACCATTTTTGATCCAGCGCGTCAATAGCAGGAAAAAGGAAAGAAGGCGTCGTCTCGCCGCAGTGGCGAAGAGGTGCGGCGCCTCGCCTAGAAAAGGGCTCAGGCCGCCTGCAGCATCTTCTCGACCTCGTTGACGAGGTCGCGCAGGTGGAAGGGCTTCGACAGCACCTTGGCGTCTTTCGGCGCCTTGGAATCCGGGTTCAGCGCAACGGCGGCGAAACCGGTGATGAACATGACTTTCAGATCAGGATCGATCTCTGTGGCACGCCGCGCCAGTTCGATGCCGTCCATCTCCGGCATGACGATGTCGGTCAACAGCAGCGAGAAAGGCTCCTCGCGCAGCCGCTCATAGGCGCTGGCGCCATTGTCGAAATCACTGACCTGGTAACCGGCGCGCTCCAGCGCCTTGACGAGGAACCGACGCATATCGTCGTCGTCTTCCGCCAGAAGAATGCGTGCCATGATATCCCGTCCGAATCACCCGCCCGAGGTTGCCGTTGGGCAAGCCCGTTAACCATCCTGTATATGAGGAGGTGAGGGTAAACATCAAGTGAACGCTGACGGGGATGATCCATATTTGCCGGGCGTGTGCTGTGGCCGAAATGCTGGACACGAGGCTTGCAAGGTGGCACTTTCACATCATGATGCACTGGTGTTTTCGGGTTCGTTCAAATTGAAGACGGCAGCCGAGGATTTTTCGGTCTTTCCACCCTTCGAAATCCGGTCGGGCGTCGAGCAGCGCGTCCCCTTCCTCTTCAACTCACCGCATAGCGGCCGCTACTATCCGGAGCGCTTCCTTGCCATGGCAAGGCTGGACCGCAACGCCATCCGCCGGTCCGAGGACTGCTACGTCGATGAGCTGTTCGGCGGGACCGTCGCGCTCGGCGCACCGCTGCTGGCGGCGAATTTCCCGAGGGCCTATCTCGACGTCAACCGTGAACCGTGGGAGCTTGATCCGCGCATGTTCGCCGAGCCGGTGCCGTCCTTCTGCAACATCCGCTCGGCACGGGTGGCCGGCGGGCTGGGCACGGTGCCGAAGCTGGTCGGCGAGGGGCTCGACATCTATTCCGGCCGCTTGCCGCTGGCCGAAGCGGTCGCCCGCATCGAGGCCGTCTACAAGCCCTATCACGAGACGCTGAAGCGGCTGTTGACCAGAACCCATGCGCGGTTCGGCTTTGCCGTGCTGATCGACTGTCATTCGATGCCGGCGAGCATCCGGGTTGGCGACAGCGGCCAGCGGCCCGACTTCATCATCGGCGATCGTTTCGGCATCTCGGCAACGGCCGCCCTGACCGAGACCGCGATCGGCCTGCTCAGCGCCATGGGCTATTCGGTTGCCCACAACAAGCCCTATGCCGGCGGCTTCATCACCGAGCACTATGGCCGCCCGGCGCGCCATCTGCACGCGCTGCAGATCGAGGTCAACCGGGGGCTCTATATGAACGAGCGGACGTTCGAGAAGGCTGCCGGCTTCGATGCGCTGGCCGACGATCTGACGCGGTTCTCAGCCGACCTGATGTCGATGCCCGACCATCATTTCATCGACCTGCCACTGGCCGCGGAGTGAACAACCTGCCGCTGGCCGCGGACTGAATGGCGCCATAAAAAAAGACCGCATCGTTTGCACGATACGGTCGAAGTCTAGGGAGGAAACGCCCAAGGAGGGCATGGACAGGAAACCCTGTCCGAGATTGAGGGTATTGTGCGCTGCACAAATGTCAAGCGACCTTCAGCCTTTTTTAATTCACTCTGATGTGGAAATTGCGTTTCGATGGCGCCTGTGTGACATCCAGGCAACAGATGCCGTCGCGGAAAAATCCTCGACACCCTTGTTTTGGCACGAAATTGGCGGCAAAGCCGGGCTCGGGCATGCTGCAACGCGGGAGAATCAGTTGGACATCAGCATCGATTTCATGCGTCGCATCGCGCAGGCGGCAGCGGCGGAGACCTTGCCGCGCTTTCGTGCCCAAGGTGCGGTCGCCAACAAGGAACAGGGCAGTTTTGATCCGGTCACCGAGGCCGATCGCGAGGCCGAGCGCGCCATCCGGGCTCTGATATCGGCTGAGTATCCCGATCATGGTATTCTAGGCGAGGAGCATGGCAGCGAGAACATTTCAAGCCGGCACGTCTGGGTGATCGACCCGATCGACGGCACGCGCGCGTTCATTTCCGGTCTGCCGGTGTGGGGCACACTGGTCGGGCTGACGGTCGACGGCGACGCCGTTGCCGGCATGATGGCGCAGCCCTTCACCGGCGAGCTTTTCTACGCCAACGGCTCGGGCTCCCATTATGAGGGGCCAGGCGGGCCGCGAAAACTGACGACCCGCAAGACGACGAAGTTGGACCAGGCGACGCTGTTCACCACCACGCCGGCCCTGTTCAAGGGCGAGGCGCGCAACCGTTACGATGCATTCGAAAGACAGATCCAGCTCGCCCGCTATGGCGCCGATTGCTATGCCTTCGCCATGATCGCCTCGGGAAGCGTCGACATCGTCGCCGATCCCGGATTGAAGCCCTACGACATCGTGGCGCTGATCCCGATCATCGAAAAGGCAGGCGGCGTCGTCACCACATTCGACGGCGGGCCGGCGGAACAGGGCGGCGATGTACTCGCCGCGGCGACGCCGGAACTTCATGCCGCCGCCATGGCCGCCCTGCGCGGCTAAACGAGCGTCCGCCGCCATTCAGGTGATGCCGACCGCTTGAAGCAGTCGTTTTACTGCCGGCGGCACCCCTTGGGGAGCGGGCCAGCGACCGGCGCCCGTCAGGCTGTGGGGTCGTCGCTGCCGGGAATGAAGGCGTCGAAGGCGGCGAGCAATTGCTCGCGGTAGATGTCGGCTTCCTGCAGGATTTCGTGGCGGGAGCCATCGATCATCAGCAGCGAACCGAGCCGCAGACGCCTGGCGTAGGCTTCCACGGCCCTGGTCGAGACGACCTGGTCGGCGCCGGCGGCGATGATCAGCAGCGGGACCTGGATCCGAGCCATGAAATCGGGGTCGCTGACGGCTTCCGATGCTTTCGCGGCTGCCTGCAGCCAGCGGATCGTCGGCCCGCCAAGCGCCAGTTGCGGGTATTCTTCATAGATCCGTGTGTTGCGCCGATAGCGCTCCGGGTCCGATGTCAGCTTGTTGGTCTCGAACGGGGCCGTAACCCTCGGCCGCGGACCCCAGGCGGCGTAGAGCCGGCCGAGGCCGAGAGCGCAGAACAGAGAACAGACGCGGCGAACCGTCGAGATCGAGACCGGCAGGTCGGGCAGCGTCAGGAAGGGCGCGATCAGCACCATGCGCCGGATGCGGTTCACCATTGATGGGGCGGCAAGCAGGGTGATCAAGGCACCTGCCGAATGGGCGAGGATGTAGTACGGTCCGCGGCAATCGGGCAGCACGATCTCCTCGAAGAACTGTTCGAGGTCGGCGGTGTACTCGCGGAAGCTGCTGACGTAGCCGCGCTGGTGATCGCGGATCAGCCGGTCGGAATCGCCCTGGCCGCGCCAATCGAGCGTGGCGACGCCAAAGCCGCGATCGGCAAGGTTGCGGATGGTTTCGAAATATTTCTCGATGCACTCGTTGCGGCCGGTGAGCAGGACCACGGTGCCCTTCATCGGGCGAGCGACCGCGCCGAACAGGCCGTAGCGGATATTCTTTCGGTCACGCGTGGTGAAGAAGCCGCCGGTGGCATTTTCCGGCCGCGGATTGCCCTCGATTTCGTGAAAAAGGGAGTTTTCGGTGAAAAGATCCGTCATTCGGCGCTTCGTGCTCGGCGTCTCGCATGCCCGCCTGCGCTGGCCGGCTCCGCTAAGGTGATAGACGCCCATGCGCCAAAAGCCAAGGAATTCCCGGTGAAGGGGAGGCTGCATCAGGGAAGGCCGGAAGCCGCTTGAAAGCGTGCTTCCGGCCCCTGTCGATCCGGGAGGAAGGGACGTTACACCCGGTCGGCCTCGTTGCGGTGCCTGTTGTGCAATCGGCGCCGCCAGTCCTTGATCCTGGAATGGACTTTAGCGCCGGCTGCCTGAACGCGCGCCGAA
>NZ_RZPH01001430.1:0-1103 GCF_004022825.1 Mesorhizobium sp. M7A.F.Ca.CA.004.04.2.1 | reverse complement strand
ATATAGGGGCTCGCGGGCTTTTCGCCGACAGCTGCGCCAGACGATCCTGACGACACGGTGCCGCCAGCCCGGTTTTTCGCGCCCGGCCGGATCAGCCGGATGATCCGGCGCACCAGCGAAGGCCGGCTCAGATCGGGAACCGCGCGCGAAAAATCGACATCCGGCAGCATGCCGCGATGCGGCCGGCGGCGAACCTCGGCGTGCACCGCCGACGAATAGGTGTCGCCGATCAGCAGCGCCCAGGTCGGCAGTCGATGGATATGCAGGCTCCTCGAGCCAGGTATTCTATAGGGATCGAACATCGGTCCGTCCTCCGTGTGAAAATCGAGATAAAAAGGCGAAGCAATATCGTCCGCCGGCATTCGGCCGGAGGCATGCTTTGCGTCGGTCTGGACATGACAAGCATCGGTCCGGACAGGTTCAGCTGGGGTGTTCAGCCCTTTTGACTTTTTGAAAAACATCGCAGGATTCCTTCGAGAGCCGAAAAATCGTTTCGGCGGGAATCGGTGCGATCAAGTCTTAGAGAGTCAGGAGAATCGTCGTACCGAAACCGCCGGCAGGCAGGTAAGCCCACGAGAGGGGCGCTGGATGTGCATGATCATCATGAATTACCCCTCCATCGGTTCGGGTTGACAATCCTGGCTGTATACCCGACCTCGCAGAAAATGGCCACCCGCAGGTCCAGCAATTTCAAAAACCGCCAAGCCGCTGTGGCCGATCCGCCACTTATTAGAAGGACGCGGAAATGAACTGTCGTCTCCGCATCGCGCTCTACCAGCCTGACATTGCCGGCAACACCGGGACAATCCTGCGCTTCGCCGCGTGCCTCGGACTTGGCGTCGACATCATCGAACCGGCCGGATTTCCGCTCTCCGACAAAGCGCTCAAGCGAGCCGGCATGGACTACCTCGAAATGGCTGCCCCGGCATGTCGACTGGCATGCCTTCGAGGAATGGCGCAAGGCTGGTTCGCGCCGGCTGGTGCTGCTGTCGACCAAAGCCACGACGGCCTACACCAGCTTCATCTTCGCCGAAGGCGACATACTCCTGTTTGGCCGGGAATCCGCAGGCGTGCCGGATCCTGTCCATCAGGCGGCTGATACG
>NZ_RZPH01001429.1:0-1106 GCF_004022825.1 Mesorhizobium sp. M7A.F.Ca.CA.004.04.2.1 | reverse complement strand
CCCGCCGTATTCCCGACGGCTTCGAGTTGTATGTCCGCGAGCTATTCGACCTGACGCCGGCCGAAGCCCGCCTGGCGACGGAACTGGCATCGGGACGCTCGCTGAAGGAGGTCGCGGCAGCGTCCAACATCACGGTAAAGACCGGCCGCACCTATCTCGAACGGATTTTCGCCAAGACCGGAACCCGCCAGCAAAGCCAGCTCGTGGCGTTGCTGAAGAACGTGGAGCTGCCCAACCGCGGCTGACAAGTGGGCGCATACACCTGTCGCTCAATGTCCAAATGCGGAGAAGCCGAGCGCCACCAGAGTTCCTCCCAATACGATGTCTGCATGCTTTCGAAAACGTGCGTAAAATCGCTGGGCGACCGGTTGGGAAATACAAAGGCCGAGAAGGCCAAACCAGGCGATGGCAATGGCAAAAACCAGCACAGCCAAGGATAGGTGCATTGCCCCGCGCGCATCCAAGTTCAGTGTGGAGGACGCGAAGAACAATGCGGTGGCAGGGTTTGCCACTGCCGTGACAAAGCCCAGCCGAAAGTATCGCGTGATTGGAACGGGCTTCGGCACGTCGAAGCCAACCTTGATCGACAGCGCCCGCCGCATCGACTTCCAACCGATGAAGACCAGCATTGCACCGTAGAGGCTGGCGGCCATCTGGTGTGCAAAGCCCCCTGACGGCAACGCTCCGGCGCCAGTCGCGACGATGGTCGCCAGCGAACTCGCGCCCAAGGCAACACCGGCGGCGGCAGACAGAGCCGTGGCGCGCGAAGCGGTTAGCGCGGCCTGCGTGACGACGGCGAAGTTGGCGCCGGGCAGCATTGCCACCAGCGCATAGGAAATGGCGAACGGAAGCAACCCCGCCACCACGGCGTGTCCGGTTTCGAACATCGACTTTCCCCGCATCGGCAGCGGCCCGCCGCCTCAAGGCGGGCCGCTGCAATCGAGGGCGGAACTTGCACGGAATGCTTTGCCTCCGACAGTCGGCATATGCCGACTGTCGGGTTCCAAAAACCAGGTTGCTACCTGCGCCCGGTGAGCGGTTCGGTGCTCTTGAGCAGCGCCACCAGTTCACTCTGCTGGCGGGTTTCGGTCTTGGCGAAAATCCGT
>NZ_RZPH01001428.1:0-1107 GCF_004022825.1 Mesorhizobium sp. M7A.F.Ca.CA.004.04.2.1 | reverse complement strand
CCGCCCGCCGCAAGCCAAACGATCAGCCGGCGCTGCTCGACACCGAACTGGAACATCTGCCGCCGGAGCTGCGCTGGTGCGAATGGATGGCCCGCGTCGAAGCGGTGATCTTTGCGGCAAATGAACCGGTGACACGTAGTGTCCTCGCGCGGGTGGTGGGAAAAAACTGCAATATCGAGCTGATCATCGACGACATTCGCGCCGAACTCGCCGGCCGCCCTTACGAGCTGGTCGCGGTCGCCGGCGGCTGGCAGCACCGGACCAAAAAGGTTTTTGGCGACGCCATTCACGCAGCCTTCGGCACGGCAGCGGGCGAGGGAGCAAAAGAACTGTCGCAGGCGGAGGCGCTTGTCTTGATGTGCATTGCCTATTTCCAGCCGATCACCCGTGGCGAGCTGTCGAGCTTTTTCGGCAAGGAGGTGTCACGTGACCTGATCGGCGTGCTGCGCGCTGAGCAGCTGGTCGCCTCGGGGCCGCGCAGCCCGCAGCCGGGCGCGCCCTACACCTATGTGACGACCAAAACTTTTCTGTCGCAGTTCGGGCTCGACACGCTGCGCCAGCTGCCGGATTTCGAGGCGCTCGAGGACGCCGGGCTGCTGTCGAAGGAGAAGCTGCTGGATCATCCCAGGGTTTGCAGATATCGACGATGATGGCGCCAGCGCCGCGCTCGACGAATAGATGATCCCATCACGGCGGGACACACGCGATCTCGCCGCTCGTCACATAGAAGATTGCGCCACGCACGCCGTCTGGTCTCGCCGGCTGGGTCCTTCGCGTGACGGAAGGGAGGTGGCGGCACGCGTCCGCTTGTCGATGAAGGATAAGCGAACAGGCAATTGATCGAGCCTGGTCGCACATGTCGATCACCATTGAGAGCTCTCGAAGGGAGAAAGTTCAATTGAACCACGTCTACCTTGAGCTTCTCGCGACGATTGAGGCGTTAAGATCCAGCCCATCGGGGCGACCATTCAGACGCTGATGGACAAGGTTCGCGACCTTTCACAGACGATCAAAGCCCTGAAAGACGATCTCCACCAGACAGCCGGCTATGGCCTGCTAAGAACCTAGCCAGCCGGCGAGTGCCCATCCCGGCCATTGACAGCGAGG
>NZ_RZPH01001427.1:0-1110 GCF_004022825.1 Mesorhizobium sp. M7A.F.Ca.CA.004.04.2.1 | reverse complement strand
CTACAATGTCGGGGCAGTGGCCATCGACACCGAGACGCTCGGGCTCAATCCGCATCGTGACCGGCTGTGCGTGGTGCAGATTTCGCCCGGCGACGGCACGGCCGACGTCATCCAGATCGCGCCTGGCCAGAAGAAGGCGCCGAACCTCGTCAGCCTGCTGCGGAACCGTGGCGTAACCAAGCTGTTCCACTACGGACGCTTCGATCTTGCCGTGCTCTACAATGCGTTCGGCGTGATGCCGGAGCCGGTGTTCTGCACCAAAATCGCCTCGCGGCTGACCCGCACCTACACCGACCGCCACGGGCTGAAGGACATCTGCTTCGAGCTTCTTGGCGTTGGCCTCTCCAAGGCGCAGCAATCGTCGGACTGGGCGGCCGAGACGCTGTCGCCCGAACAGCTCGAATATGCCGCTTCCGACGTGCTCTATCTGCACCGTTTGCGCGATGTGCTCGCCGGACGCCTGGCGCGCGATGGGCGGACCAAGGAGGCCGATGCCTGCTTCCGCTTCCTGCCGACGCGTGCCAAGCTTGACCTGATGGGCTGGGACGAAGAGGATATCTTTGCCCACAGCTGACGGTCGTCCGGCCAGCACATCGCGCAGCCGGTACCGGCTGGAACCGGATGCGGGCCGCGGCGTTCTGTCGGCTCAGTTTGTCGGTGCAATTGGGGGATGATGACATGGCGGACAGAAAGCCGATTGCGACCGCGCCGACAGACGGCTCCAAGGTCTCCGTCACGTGGAAGGACAGCGACGGCGTGATCAACGAATCCATCGCGCAATATCGCGACGACGGCTGGTGGGTCTATATCGACAGTCACACGCAAAAGAAGGTCGAGCCGACCAGCTGGCGCCCTGCCGCAAGCGACGATGACGACTAGAGCAGTTCACCGTTTCACGGAAACGGCGAGCTGCTCTAACTCTTTGTTTTGACGCAATTTTGGACGGAAAACCGCTTTACACTTTTCCTAGAATTGCTCTAGTGATGGCGCCGCTGGTGAGGCTGGTCGCTTTCGAATAGCCTGAAGCCGTTGATATCGAGGCCGATTCGGAGCTTTCCGTTCCGCCGTCGCCCTCTTGCTCGGAGGAACTCTCTATGGGTGTCGAAAGCC
>NZ_RZPH01001426.1:0-1111 GCF_004022825.1 Mesorhizobium sp. M7A.F.Ca.CA.004.04.2.1 | reverse complement strand
CCATGCCCTTGGCCTTCATGTCGGCAAGGATCTTGTCGGGCAGCGGCTTGTTGGCCTCCGGGGCAAAATCCTTCATCGACGAATTGTTGCAGCCGGCAACGCCGAGGGCGGCTATCAGGATTCCGGTGCGGGCAAGCTTGACAAACATGGCTACGGATATCGTCTTTTCTCTGGCGCCAGGACGCTTCCTGCCCCGGCTGCTACACTGCGCATCGACGGACCCTAAGCCCGTTAACCCTAATAAATTCCTTACCGCAAGTGCCGACGCATCCCCCTGCGGCAGTCTCATTGAGCCGAATGCAGCGGCATTTTTGTGGCAAAAATGCTCCGCCCCGCCACATTGTTGCGGCGAAGGCTGCCTGTGGTCAGAGACTGCGGCCCATGGCCAGGTATTTTTCGCGGCGCTGCTCGCGGAAATCGGTGTTGGCGCCGGCAAAATCCTTCATCGTCCTGGCGATGAGGTCTCCGGTCGCGGCGATCACCGTTTCGGCGCCGCGATGCGCACCGCCGAGCGGCTCGGGGATGATGGCGTCGATGATCTTTAATTCAAAAAGATCCTGCGCGGTGATCTTCATGTTGGTCGCCGCGTCCTTCGATCGCGTTGTGTCGCGCCACAGGATCGAGGCGGCCCCTTCCGGCGAAATCACCGAATAGATGGCGTGTTCGAGCATGTAGACGCGGTTGGCGGTGGCGATGGCAATGGCGCCGCCCGAACCGCCTTCGCCGATGACCACCGAGATCGACGGCACTTTCAGGCCGAGACAGGTCGAGGTTGAACGGGCGATAGCCTCCGCCTGGCCGCGCTCCTCGGCGTTGACACCGGGATAGGCGCCGGCCGTGTCGACCAGCGTCAGCAGCGGGATCTTGAAGCGGTCGGCCAGTTCCATCAGCCGTGCCGCCTTGCGGTAGCCCTCCGGGCGAACCGATCCGAAATTGTGTTTCAGGCGGCTGGCTGTGTCGGAACCTTTTTCCTGGCCGATGATGGCAATGGGTTCGCCGCGGAAACGGGCGAAACCGCCGACGATCGCCTGGTCCTCACCGAAATTGCGGTCGCCGGCCAGCGGCGTGAAATCGGTGAGCAGGCCCTTGATATAGTCGACGCAATGCGGCC
>NZ_RZPH01001425.1:0-1113 GCF_004022825.1 Mesorhizobium sp. M7A.F.Ca.CA.004.04.2.1 | reverse complement strand
GGCCGTCGGCGAACCGCAAGCGGTGATGCTCGAGATGCTCGACATCACCTGCCCGGAACTGCCAGCGGACAAGCCGCGCTATCTGATGGGTGTCGGCACGCCCGACGATATCCTGAAATCGGTGGCGCGCGGCATCGACATGTTCGACTGCGTGATGCCGACACGGGCCGGCCGCCACGGCCTTGCCTATACAAGGCGCGGCAAGGTCAATCTGCGCAACGCCCGCCATGCCGACGATCCACGGCCGCTCGACGAGGAAAGCGACTGCCCGGCCGCCCGGGACTACTCACGCGCCTATCTGCATCATCTGGTGCGCTCGCAAGAAGCGCTCGGTGCTATGCTTTTGACCTGGAACAACCTTTCTTACTATCAAAAGCTGATGCAGGACATCCGCGCTGCGATCGAGACCGGCGCCTTCGAGGCGCGCGGCGCGGAAATCACCGAGGGCTGGGCGAGGGGCGATATCCCGTTGCTGTGAGGCCTCAAGTGCTGAGCGAATTCGAGGCGCGCAGGCTGCAGCCGGTGATCTGGAACGTGCCATCGGGCTGTTGCTGCAACGTGTAGACCGCCTCGTAATCCTTGCCGTCGGGGCCGACGATCAGCACCTGCTGGACGATCGAACCCGGAGCGGTCTCCTCGACCTTGCCGAAGGAATAGGTCCGCGGCTTGCGCACCGGCGGATAGCCGTTGGTCACCATGTTCATGAAGGCATCGACGGTCGGGAAGATCCGCTTCACATTCGGGGCGGCGAAGCTGTAGGCGGTGGCGCCGTCATTGGCGATGAGGGCCTTTAGCTGACTGTCGATGACGGACTGGCCCGCCTTGATCTCGGCATCGCCGGCCAATACCGACGACGCGAAGAGGAATGGAACGACTGCGATTGCGAAAAAGGCGCGGCGCATGGCCTGTCTCCGTTATCCCGCGAAATATCTTCCCTCGAAATGCTGCTGTCCGAAGACACATCATAACATACGCTTCGCAGCGCATCGCGGTTTCAGCGATTGCGAATATTCACTGGCGATCGGTGACAAGTTCCACGCCAGTGGCGGAGTTGCAGCAGGCGGTAGCCTAGGCCCGAGCCGGCTGAGCATTCATTCCAGGGCTTGAAAGCCC
>NZ_RZPH01001424.1:0-1117 GCF_004022825.1 Mesorhizobium sp. M7A.F.Ca.CA.004.04.2.1 | reverse complement strand
AGCGTGAACAGAACAGCCGATACGGTCAGATAATGTGCGATGCCGACAACCATCTCAGAGTCCCTCGCCTGTCTTGACCTTGCGGATTTCCATGCCGGTCGCCGGCGTGCGGCCGACCTGGGCCGCGATCGACTGCCGCTTGACGCCTGGCTTATGGCGCAGGGTCAGCACGATGGCGCCGATCATGGCGACCAGCAGCACGAGGCCCGAAATCTGGAAGTAGTAGAGGTAGTCGGTATAGAGGATGTCGCCGAGCGCGGCGGTATTGGTCCGCGTGGCGAGATCCGGAATGGGTTTGGAGACCGTCGAAGCGAGCTGCGGCGCGAAAGTGTAGCCGCCGAGAACGACGATCAGCTCCGCCGCCAGGATCAGCCCGACCAGCGCGCCTATCGGCGCATATTGCAGTGCGCCTTCCTTCATCTCGGCGAAATCGACGTCGAGCATCATGACCACGAACAGGAACAGCACCATCACCGCGCCGACATAGACGACGAGCAGGATCATCGCCAGGAACTCGGCCCCGGTCAGCATGAACAGGCCGGCGGCGTTGAAAAAGGTCAGGATCAGGAACAGCACCGAATGCACGGGGTTGCGCGACGAAATGACCATGAACGCCGAAGCCACCGCGACAAAGGCGAAGAGGTAGAAAAAGGCCGCCTCTAGTCCACTCAACATTGGGGATCCCCCGGGTTCCTGTACGAACAGGACGCTCGTCCTGTTTGTTGTCTCTGGCCTGGTTCCGCCTCCGGTTCCAAAGCCGCGTTGTCCTAGCCCATGTTCCGATCGGGTTGAAAGGCCCGATCGAAAGAAACATGGGCCACTCTGTATTCCGGAGCATGATCTGGTCCGAAAAGTCCGCAACTTTTCGGGATCATCCTCTGGACGAGGCCCCTGCCCCGCCCATGCGTCAAATATCAGCGGTAGGGCGAGTCCAGCGAGATGTTGCGCGCCAGTTCGCGCTCCCACCGGTCGCCATTCGCCAACAGCTTGTCCTTGTCGTAGTAGAGTTCCTCGCGCGTCTCCGTCGCGAATTCGAAATTCGGCCCCTCGACGATGGCGTCGACCGGGCAGGCTTCCTGGCAGAAGCCGCAATAGATGCACTTCACCATGTCGATGT
>NZ_RZPH01001423.1:0-1118 GCF_004022825.1 Mesorhizobium sp. M7A.F.Ca.CA.004.04.2.1 | reverse complement strand
CGTCCCGCCGGCGTCGATTCGCATGGCAACACCGGCGAGACGTGGCGCAGGGGGATCGACTGCCTCTATAAAAACGTCTTGTCCTCCAAACTGGAGAAACTGTTCAAGTGACCAGAATGCTGGCAAGCGTCACCGGCATCGAAGAGGCGGAGATCGCTCTTTCTGGAGGTGTCGACATCGTCGACCTGAAGGACCCGAAGGCGGGAGCTCTGGGCGCGGTGTCCACGGAAACCATGCGCCGAACGATTTCGTTCATCGCTGGTCGGGCTCCGGTCAGCGCGGTCTGCGGCGACCTGCCGATGGAACCCGAAACGATCCGCATCAAGGCCGAAGAGATCGCGGCGACCGGCGTCGACTATGTGAAGATCGGGTGTTTCCCTTCGGCGAATATCTCTGCCTGCGCACAGGCGCTCGAACCGCTCGCCGCACGAACGAAGCTGATTGCCGTGCTGTTTGCCGATCTGGCGCCGGACTTCGAGCTTCTGCCGATATTCGCCAGGCATCGCTTCCATGGCGTGATGGTCGATACCGCGCAAAAGGGGAAGGGCCGGCTGCTCGATCATCTGCCGCCGGAGCGTATTCCGGGATTCGTCGACCGAACGAAATCGCTCGGTCTGATGGTCGGCCTGAGTGGATCGCTGGAAGCTCCGGATATTCCGCGCCTATTGCCTTTCGCTCCCGATTTTCTCGGCTTTCGGGGGGCGCTGTGTGGCCATTCCGGTCGCACGAGTTCGATCAGCGCCGAGGCGGTCTCGCAGATTCGAGAGTTGATCCCGGCGGAATCCGGGACCGGCGGTCAATCGAGTATCGACTATCGCCTGTTGGCGGCGAGAGGCTATTCGCCGGACACCGACCCGACATTGGGCACGGACAGGATTTTTGTGCGGGATTTTGTTCTGCCGGTCCAGATCGGTGCCTACAGCTTCGAGCATGGCCATACTCAAAAAGTGCGCTTTGATGTGGCCGCCGACGTGCTGCAAATCACCGACCATCCCGAGGACATGCGCCATGTGTTCTCTTATGACATCATCATGGACGGCATTCGCACCATCGTCGCGCGGGGACATATCCAGCTCAGCGAGGCTTTGGCCGAGCAGGTGGCAGCGCACGTCCTGGAG
>NZ_RZPH01001422.1:0-1119 GCF_004022825.1 Mesorhizobium sp. M7A.F.Ca.CA.004.04.2.1 | reverse complement strand
GCGCCTTTTCCGTGGTCTTGAACCCATACTCGCCAAGCAGCGTTATCGTGCGCGATTTCCTCGAAGCGGACGAAATTTTTTCGACCGGGAACCATTCCAAGGTCGTGCCGGTCACGCGTATCGAGGATCGCAATCTGCAACCCGGGCCGGTGGCCAAAAAGGCGCGCGAACTCTATTGGGATTGGGCGCATTCGACTTCCGCTGCTTGAGCGGATAAAAAGGCGACCGACGCTTCATCCGGAGTTGTCCCAATCCATTCCAGACCTATCTTACTCCGGTGTCGACACCGGATTTTTCCACGAGGGAGTACTATCCATGGCCTTTGAATTGCCCGCTCTGCCTTACGACTATGAGGCCTTGCAGCCTTACATGTCGAAAGAGACGCTGGAATATCACCACGACAAGCACCACAAGGCGTATGTCGATAACGGAAACAAGCTCGCCGCCGAGGCAGGCTTGGGTGATCTGTCGGTCGAAGAGGTGGTCAAGCAGTCGTTCGGCAAGAATGCCGGCCTCTTCAACAATGCCGCCCAGCACTACAACCATATCCATTTCTGGAAGTGGATGAAGAAAGGCGGCGGCGGCAACAAGCTGCCGGGCGCCCTGCAGAAGGCAGTTGATAGCGATCTCGGTGGCTATGACAAGTTCAAGGCCGACTTCATTGCCGCCGGCACGACCCAGTTCGGTTCCGGCTGGGCCTGGGTTTCCGTCAAGGATGGCAAGCTGGCGATCTCGAAGACGCCGAACGGCGAGAACCCGCTCGTCCATGGCGCGTCGCCGATCCTCGGGGTCGATGTCTGGGAGCATTCCTATTACATCGACTATCGCAACGCCCGGCCGAAATATCTCGAGGCGTTCGTCGACAGCCTGATCAACTGGGACCATGTCCTTGAATTGTACGAAAAGGCGAAGTGATCGATTTCCAGGAAGCCCCGGTATCACCCGGGGCTTTTCTTTTTCAGTGTCCCATAAAAAGCAAAGATCTGGCAAAAGTCGTCCGGGGAGGGAATTTTCCTCCTACGGCATCCGTTAACGTCCTGTCCCGAAATGCCTTCATCATGGAGCCAATTGAATGAGAAAGCTTGTTATCGCCATCTCTACGCTCGCACTCGCGGCCTC
>NZ_RZPH01001421.1:0-1121 GCF_004022825.1 Mesorhizobium sp. M7A.F.Ca.CA.004.04.2.1 | reverse complement strand
ATATTTGCCGGTGAACTCCATGCCCGACAGGCTGGCGCCGGCCTCCGCCGCCATCAGATAGCCGTCGCCGGTCAGCCCGGTCGCGCCGAGGATGCGCTCGCGGAAAGCGCAGCCGCCCGTCGCCAGCACCACCGCGTTGGCGTCGACGCGCCAGTCCTGGCCGATCTGCCGGGCGACACCGGCGGCGCCGACGATGGCATCGCCGTCGGACAGAAGTTCGAGCGCTGGGTGATGGTCGAGCACGGTGACGCCGGCCAACAGCACCCGGCGGCGCATGAAGCGCATGTAGTCCGGCCCGCGCAGATTGGCGATGTAGAGGCGGCCGTCATCCTCGCTCGGAAAGGGATAGCCCCATTCGGACAGCCTGAGCAGATTGCGGTAGGCAGTATCGACGCAGCGCAGCATCCAGCGCGGGTCGGCGAGTTCGCCGGTGCGCTGCCAGCGCCGCTCGACGACGGCATGCCTGTTGTCGCCCGGCGGCACGCACCAGGTGCCGGTGTTGGAGGGCGCGGTGGCGCCGCTGGTACCGAGATAGCCCTTATCGGCCAGCACCACCTTGGCGCCGCTCTCGGCCGCAGCGACAGCCGCCCAGGCCGCTGACGGACCTCCGCCCAGCACCAGCACGTCGGCCTGGAGCAGCAAGCTGTCGGAAGCGGATTTTTGCGGCTTGTGCATGGATACCTGGCGAATGCGTTCGAAGCGGCGCCTGCGCTAAGCGGCGCGGGCGGCGCTGGAGGACCAGACCGGCTCGTTGCCGGCACTCCACTTGATGTTGCAGCCGATCGACGGCACCTGGCTGGCAGCGGGCCTGCCGCCCTCCAGCACCGTGTCGACCGCTGCGCGCAGATCGGCACCGGTCACCGGCTTGCCATTGCCCGGCCGCGCATCGTCGAACTGGCCGTGATAGGCGAGCCGCCGGTCGGCATCGAACAGGAAGAAGTCGGGTGTGCAGGCGGCGCCGTAGGCTTTCGCCGTCTGCTGCGACGCATCCTTGAGATAGGGGAAGGAATAGCCGAATTTTTCGGCCTCTTCGCCGATGCGGGCCAGCGTCTCCTCCGGATGCGCCTCATGGTCATTGGCGTTGATCGCCACCACTTGCAGCCCCTTGCCGGCATAATCCC
>NZ_RZPH01000141.1:0-8906 GCF_004022825.1 Mesorhizobium sp. M7A.F.Ca.CA.004.04.2.1 | reverse complement strand
GCCCCGTAGACCACGCCGATGACCACCGCCACGACACCCGCGAGCAGGCCGATGGCCAGCGATATGCGCCCGGCCATCAGCGTGCGCGACAACAGATCCCGGCCGGTGTTGTCGGTGCCGAACAGGAAATACTGCTGCTTGATCGAGGCGCTCATCGTCACTTCGAGACCGTCGGGCGACTTGCTCTCGATCTTGGTGCCGTCAAAGGCATCGGAACGGTCGAGATAACGGATATTGCGATCGTCGATCGGCCTGGTCGACTTGACGGTGACGAAGACCTGGTTGCCTTCCTGCCGCCACTCCTTGATGTCGACCCGCATGCGCTTGATCGCTTCGGTAAGCGCCGTCTCGATCATGTCGGCCTTCGGATAGGCTGACAGGCTTGGCGGCATACGCACATAGTCGGCATAGATGGTGGTGTATTGATGCGGCACGAACCACGGTCCGAACACGCTGACGACACCGATCAGGGCAAGGTAGTACAGGCTGAACATGGCGGCGCGATTGGCCTTGAGCCGCGCCCAGGCATCCCCCCAGAGCGAACGGCCGATGACGGTGGGGGCTGTGGCTGCGATGTCAGTCATAGCGCACCCTCGGATCGACGACCGCGTACATGACGTCGACGATCAGGTTGAAGACAATGGTAAAGATGGCGATCACCACCACCGTTCCCATCACCAGCGTGTAGTCACGATTGAGCGCGGCATCGACGAAATAGCGGCCGACGCCTGGAATGGAGAAGATCGTCTCGACAATGACCGAGCCGGTCAGCAATGCCGCCGCCGCCGGACCGGTGAAGGAGACGATCGGCAGGATGGCACCGCGCAGCGCGTGCTTGACCACCACCGACCAATCGGACAGGCCGAGCGCGCGCGCCGTGCGGATGTGGTGGGACCGCAAGGATTCGATCATCGAGCCACGCATCAGCCGGGCGACGATGGCGATCTGCGGCAGAGCGAGCGTCAACACCGGACCGACCTTGTTGATGAAAGCGCCATCGCCCCACCCACCGATCGGCAGCAGCCTCCAGGTCAGCCCGAACAGGAGTTGGATCACCGGCGCGATGACGAAGGTTGGGATAGTGCTGCCGGCCGTCGCCAGCGCGATCACCGTATAGTCGCCAAGCTTGTTCTGGTTAAGCGCCGCAATGGTGCCGAGCACACAACCGAGTAGCAGCGCCAGGACGAGCGCCGAGGCGCCGAGCTGAACCGATATAGGCAGGCCCTTGGCGAAGAGTTCGGTGACGGTGAAATCCGGCATGTTGTAGCTCGGGCCGAAATTGCCGCGCAGCAGATTGCCGAGATAATGGACGAATTGCAGCCAGAGCGGGTCGTTGAGGCCGAACTGGGCTTCGAGATTGGCCTTGATCTCGGGGCTCAGCCCCCGCTCCTGGTTGAATGGGCCGCCCGGCGCGACGCGCATCAGGAAAAACGCCATGGTCACGATGACGAACAGCGTCGGGATGGCGGTCAGAAGCCGCCGTAATACGTATCGCAGCATCGGTGCCCCGCTTGACCCAGAGCAACGCGCGTCCAGCTGGACGGTTGCGCTCTAGCCTTCAAATCTTCGCACCGACATGCCGAAAATCGATTCCGGTTCCCGGGCCGATGCGATGGCAAACCAGCACCGCCGCGCATCTCGTTGCGCGGCGGCCCGGCTAAGGATCAGTCCTTGCTGATGAAGCGGGACGGATGGATGTCCATCACATTGTCGTCGAAGCCATGCAGCTTCGAGGAAACGATGTCGTGGAAGCTGTAGTAGAGAAGCGGAATGTTACCGACGTCATCGACAAGGATGCGCTCGGCCTCAGTGAGGTCCTTCATGCGCTCTTCCGGTTTGCCGCCGGCAGCCGCAGCCTTGTCCATGGCCGCTTCATATGCCGGGCTGACATAGCTCGAATAATTGTTGCCGCTGGCCTTGCGGGTGATGCCGAGGAAGGTCTCCGGATCCTTGTAGTCGGCGATCCAGGCGGCACGCGCCAAGTCGTAGTCGCCCTTCTGCTCGAGGAAGGAGTAGTGGGTCTTGGTGTCGGTGTTGACGAGCGAGACGTCGATGCCGAGCGGCTTCAACTGTTCCTGGATGGCGACGGCCGTGTTCTTGTGGTTTTCCGAAGTGTTGTAGCGGATCTCCATCTTCAATGGATGCTCGGGCGTATAGCCGAGTTTCTCGAGGGTCTTCTTGGCAGCGTCCTCGCGGTCGATCTGCGACATGTCGGCGTATTTGGCCATTGCCGGCGTGTAGCCCGCGATGCCCGGAGGCACCATCGAATAGCCAGGCAGCATCGAGTTCTGCCAGACCTTCTCAGCGAGGAAGTCGCGGTCGATCGCCATCGAGATGGCGTTGCGCAGTTCGACATTGTCCCACGGCGCCTTGTCGGTCTTGATCGCATAATAATAGGTGCCGAGATAAGGTCCGACGCGGACCTGGTCGCCGAACTTGGTCTTGAGGTCAGCGAGCTGTTCGGTCGGCAGGTCGCCGTAGCTGTCGAGTTCGCCGGCCTCGAACCGCTTCATCGCCGATGAGCGGTCTTCGGTCGGGATATAGTTGACGACGTCCATCTTGACGGTCGCGGCGTCCCAGAATTTCGGATTCTTGACCAGCTTCATGTGGTCGTTGGGTATCCACTCGGCCAGCGTATAGGCGCCGTTCGAAACGAGATTACCCGCCTTGATCCAGTCGGCGCCGAGCTTGTCGATCGAAGCCTTGTTGACCGGATAGGCGGCCTGGTGGGTCAGCATCTCCAGGAAGTAAGGCGTCGGCGCCTTCAGCGTGACTTCGAGGGTATTTGCGTCAATCGCTTTGACACCCATATCCTCCGGCTTGCCCTTCTTGGTGTTGACGTCCTCCGCACCCTTCACCGGGTACAGCATCGAGGCGTATTCGGCAGCGGTGGCCGGGTCTTCCAGCCGACGAAACGAATAGACGAAGTCGTCCGCCGTCACCGGGCTGCCATCCGACCAGAGGCCATCCTTGCGCAGCTTGAAGGTGTAGACAGTCCCGTCGTCTGACACTGTCCAGCTTTCGGCCGCGCCCGGAATGAGGTTCGTCTTCTGGTCATGCATGACCAGGCCCTGGAACAGGTCGCGTATGATATCGGCTTCGTAGACGGTCGAGGTCTTGTGCGGATCGACCGTCTCCGCTTCGGCGGCGCTGCCTCTGTTATAGACGGTCTCGGCGAAAGCCGGCGTGTAGAAGGTGCCGGCGGCCAGCGCCATGGTCGTGGCGAGCACCGTCGCCTTCAGCATGTTTTTCAGCATGAAGTTCTCCCTGTCGGCGCTGCCGTTGGCGCGCCTATTAAGTGTTGACGCCCTGAAGCCGATATCTGACCCCTTTGAGCGCGCCGCTGGTTCCCGTCCTGCGGCTCGTGCCCAGACACTAACGCGGAGAATTTTTATTTCAACAGACTCTCTGGGTCACCCAAAGTAAGGCGGACGAAAGCTATGGCGTGGCCGCTGAAACAGCAGCCGAAACCAGAAGCTTGACTTGGTTTCTTCACCTCGACGCCATTTTTCACCGCGAATCGGAGCCATGCCAGTTTGCCGGAATGTCTTAATGCGTTCTTAAGCAACCTGGGGTTACATTATGAGTACCTTCTATATGGTTCGAACTTCAGACGCGTGGCGGCTATGAGTAACAGAGCAAGTAAATTGCCCAAAATCCGTCAATTAATGCGGAAACTTCAAGAAGAACACGGCACTTCTGCGGTCGAATTTGCCTTGCTTTCACCGATTTTCATTCTTCTTCTACTCGGAATGGTTGCATATGGTATATACTTCGGCGCCGCCAACTCGATCCAACAGATCGCAGCGGATGCCGCCCGCACGGCAATTGCCGGGTTGAACCAGACCGAACGCCAGACGCTCGTAGCCAGCTTCGTCACCAACAATGCCGGCGGATATCCCTTCGTGGATGTCAGCAAGTTGACCTACCAGGCCAACGACAGCACGGCTGATGGAAGCCAGTTCGTGGTTTCCATCCAGTACGACGCCCGCAACCTGCCGATCTGGAACCTTTTCCCGGGCATAGCCATGCCCGGGACCACGATCAAGCGCCAGTCAACGATCAGGGTCGGGGGCATTTGAATGCTGCTGCATGCGTGCAATGGGATCGGTCGGCTTGCCCGGTTGATGCTGAGTGACAGGAAAGCGAACTTCACCGTCATGGCGGCATTGAGCGCGCCGGTGGCGCTGGCGCTGGCCGCGGTGGCCATCGACGAAGCCTCGATCTACACCGAGCGCCGCGAAGCCCAGGCAATGGTGGACCTGGCGGCGATCACCGCCGCCTCGAACATGACCAATGTCAACACCGCGGTTGTCACCACACTGACCGACAACGGCATGCCAGGGGTTATCGTTCAAAGCTCGGGACAGACGATCGAGCCGGCGGCCGGCAAAACCGTCGTGACGGTCACGCCCGGGCGATATGTGGCATCCGGCGCCAATGTGGGCCAGCGTTTCCAGGCCAGCGTAACACCCTACAATGCCGTCCATGTCACCCTGAAGAAGATCCCGGCCCGCTATTTCGCGAGTTCGCTGATCCCAACTCCCGTCATCGGCACCCAAGCCATCGCCAGCATGACGCCGCAGGCGACGTTCTCGGTCGGATCGAGGCTCGCCAGCCTCGATGGCGGTATCCTCAACGCGCTTCTCGGCGGACTTCTCGGCAGCAACATCTCGCTCAGCGTCATGGACTACAACGCGCTGCTCTCCGCCGATGTGAGCGTGCTCTCCTTCGTCGACGGCCTTGCCACACAGCTGAACCTGACCGGCGTGTCGTATTCGGATGTGCTGGCATCGAAGGCGACCGTCGGCCAGATCGCCACGGCCATGGCCAATGTGCCGGGGCTTGGCAACACGGCCAAGGTCGCCCTGCAGACGATCGCTTCCAAGTCGACCAGTACGGTCCAGATCCCGCTCAGTCATCTGATCGATCTCGGCTCCGTCGGCAAGTTGGGCCTCGGTCAAAAGCCGGCCGGCCTTGGCGTCGATGCCAGCGCGATGGGCATGCTGACCGCCGCCGCCGGACTGGCAAACGGTTCGAAGCAGGTCGACGTCGCCCTCGGCGCCGCCATTCCGGGGGTGCTGTCGACCACGCTCGCCATCGCCATCGGCGAACCGCCGCAATCCTCGCCATGGCTGGCGGTTGGCGAGGTCGGCGCCATTGTGCGGACGGCGCAGACCCGCATCAAGCTAATAGTGAAGATCGGGGGCGGTAACAAAAATGTCGGAGGCGGTATCACCTTGGTATCGGTCAGTTTGCCCCTGCATGTCGAAGTCGCCTATGCCGAGGCCAAGCTCATGGACATAAGTTGTCCAACAGGCCCTGACAGTATCAAGGTCACCGTTGCTACACGTCCCGGTATCGTCGAAGGACATCTCGGTGACAGCAGCAGCGCCGGCTTTGCCGATTTCACCAATAAGGAGACGTTTTCCAACACCGAAATCGCGGCCGTGAAACTTCTGCTCATCCCCGTGGTGTCCGTAGTGGGCTCAGCGGCGTTTAACATGGCCAATAACCCCGCGACGACGCTGACTTTCAACAAGGCCGACATCGATGCCAAGACGATAAGGACCGCTTACACGCAAAATTTTACCCAATCGTTGACTACGTCGCTGGTCAGCGGCCTGTCGCTGACGGCGAATTTACTCGGCCTGCCGCTGAATCTTGACGCCCTTCTGGGATTTGTGAAGCCGCCGGTGGTGGCACTTCTGAACAGCGTGGCGGCCCCGATCGATACCTTGCTTGCCAACCTGCTTGGAGCCCTTGGCGTGCGTCTCGGCGAGGCGGATGTCCGGGTCACCGGCGCGACTTGTGGACGCTCCGTGCTGGTGCAGTAGAGCAGTCGAGGCATCAGTCGAGCCTACCGAGGAAGCATCCAAGTCCCGGCAGCAAAAGCTCGACCTCCCTGGTGAGCGAGGCATCGCCGTCAAGTTCCGTAACCGCTCCTAAGTCTTGCGGCAACGGCCAATTGGCCGGTCCTCCAGCAAAATTGAAGACACAGAGCAGTCTTTCGCCGCCGCCCTCGCGAACGAAAGCCAGCACGTCACCCTCGGCGTCGAGAAAGCGGATCGAGCCTGATACCAGCGCCTCATGCTTCCCGCGCAAGGCCAGCGTGGTCCGATAGGACTTCAGCACCGAGGCCGTGTCGGCATTCTGGACGTCGACCGCGCGGGTGCGATGGCTGGCCGGTATCGGCAGCCAGGGCCTGGCCGTGGAGAAGCCTGCATTGTCGGCGCCGGCCTCCCAGACCATTGGCGTGCGACACCCATCCCTGCCCTTGACGCCTGGCCAGAAGCGGATGCCGACGGGATCGCGCAGATCCTCATAGGCCAGCTCCGCCTCCTCCAGGCCCAGCTCCTCGCCCTCATAGAGGCAGATCGAGCCGCGCAGGCAGGACAACAGCATGATCGAGAATCTTGCGACGGCGTCGGGATCGCTGCCCGGCCTTGTCCAGCGGCTGACATGGCGCACCACGTCATGGTTGGAGAACGCCCAGCAGACCCAGCCGTCGGAGACGGCCGCCTCGAAGGCTTCGACGCAGCCACGCACATGCGCGGCCGAGAACTGCGGACCGAGCAGGTCGAAGGTGTAACACATATGCAGCTTGTCGCCGCCTGAGGTGTAAGCCGCGAGCGTCTGCAGCGAGCGGCCTTCATCGCCGATTTCGCCAACCGCGGCGCGGTCGTCATATTCATCGAGCAGCGCCCTGAAGCGGCGCAGGAACGCCAGGTTTTCCGGCTGCGTCTTGTCGAACAGATGCTCCTGGTAGAGGTAGGTGTTGGTCTCGCCGTTGGTGCCGGCGACGCTCGACGCCAGGGGCGGATTGCTGCGCAGCCAGCGGTCGTGGACATAGTAATTGACCGTATCGAGCCGGAAGCCGTCGACGCCGCGCTCCAGCCAGAACCGCACCGTGTCGAGAAGCGCGTCCTGGACCTCCGGGTTGTGGAAATTCAGGTCGGGCTGCGAGGCTAGGAAGTTGTGCATGTAGTATTGCCGGCGGGTCGAATCCCATTCCCAGGCCGGGCCACCGAACACGGAGAGCCAGTTGTTGGGTGCCCCGCCATCTGGCTTGGCATCGGCCCAGACATACCAGTCCGACTTGGGGTTATCGCGGCTGGCGCGGCTTTCGACAAACCAGTCGTGCCTGTCGGACGAATGCGACAGCACCTGGTCGATGACGATCTTCAGGCCGAGACGATGCGCCTCGGCGACCAGCGCATCGAAATCCTCGAGCGTGCCGAACATCGGATCGACATCGCAGTAATCCGACACGTCGTAGCCCATATCGGCCATCGGCGACTTGAAGAAAGGCGACAGCCAGACGGCATCGACACCAAGCGAGGCGACATGGGCGAGCCTCGAGGTGATACCGGCGAGATCGCCGCTGCCATCGCCGGTCGTGTCCTGGAAGGAGCGCGGATAGATCTGGTAGATGACGCAACCACGCCACCATCCGGTCTTGTCACTCGCCGCCATTGCGCTTCTCCCCTGTGCCGGCTTGCGCTCGTTCGATCATGAAGATCACCGCCCGTCCCGATATCGGTCGCGATCTGTCCGCCGCATCCGGCGCTTCGATGGCTGGAGCCCAGAAGAATCCGTCTCGCTCAGGCAAGGTGAACATGCAGGCCCGGCGATCGCCGTTGATGATGACGGCAAGGCGGCTGACGCCACCCAGGATCATGACGAGGCGGTACCGCTGCGGGTCCTGCCAGCACTGTTCATTGAGCGGCGCGCCTGTCTCGGTCAGCCATGCGACGTCCGGTATCTCTGAACCTGCCGGTGGCTGGCCAGTGAGGAAGCTTGTATCGGAGAGCGCCGGCATCGACCGGCGCAGCCTCGAGAGTTCCTCCGTGTAGCGCTCCAGCACCTGGTCACGGCCGGCCCAGTCGAGCCAGGTGATCTCGTTGTCCTGCGCATAGGCGTTGTTGTTGCCTTGCTGGGTGCGGCCGAACTCGTCGCCTGCGGTCAGCATGATGGTGCCGCGCGAGGCAAACAGCGTGGCGAGCAGCGCGCACTGATCGTTCTGGCGAGACTCCCATACGGCCGGATCGTCCGCATCCCCTTCGACGCCGTTGTTCCAGGATAGGTTTTCATTGTGACCGTCGCGGTTCTGCTCGCCATTGGCTTCGTTGTGCTTGCGCTCGTAGCGCACGATATCGGCGAGCGTCATGCCGTCATGGGCGGCGATGAAATTGACGGTCCGACTGGCGTTTTGCCGGTTCGTTGCGAACACATCGGACGAACCGGCAAGCCGGGTCGCCAGCGCACCGACCATGCCGGCGTCGCCGCGCCAGAAGCGCCTGACGTCATCGCGATACTTGTCGTTCCATTCGAGGAAGGGCGGCGGGAAATTACCGAGCTGATAGCCGTCGGAACCGATGTCCCACGGCTCAGCGATCAACACGCGATCGGCCAGCAGCGGGTCGTCGCGCATCGCTCTCAGCATCGGCGCCTCGGCATCGAATGTTCCTTCAACCCTGCCCAGAATGGGCGCCAGGTCGAAGCGGAAGCCGTCGACGCCGGCATCCCTGACGAAATGGCGAAGCGTGTCGAGGACCATCTCCTGGACGACAGGATGATCGCAAGCGACCGTGTTGCCGGTGCCGGTATCGTTGGCCAGCCCGCCGTCTGATGAGTGCCGGTAGTAGGCCTGGTTGTCCAGGCCGCGCAGCGACAGCGTCGGGCCAAGCCAGTCGCTCTCGCCGGTGTGGTTGAAGACGAGGTCGAGGATGACGCCGATGCCAGCCTCACGCAGCACGGCGACCGTGTTTCGCAACTCCATGATGCCGCCCGGCGCCAAACGCGGATCGAGGGCCATGAAAGTCACGGGATTGTAGCCCCAGGCGTTGCGCAGCCCGAGCGGCGGCAAATGTCGCTCGTCAATCCACGCGGTCACCGGCATCAGT
>NZ_RZPH01001420.1:0-1126 GCF_004022825.1 Mesorhizobium sp. M7A.F.Ca.CA.004.04.2.1 | reverse complement strand
TCCAGAGACCTCGCAACAAACTTTCGTGTCCCGCCTTGGCCTGCTATGGGATGAACGGGGTGGCCGAGAAAAGTGTCCGCGTAACATGAAGCCCATCTACATCGACTACCTCAATGCCCTCGACATCGATGCCCTTGCCATGACCGATGGCGAAATCATCGCTGCCGTCGAGGCTGGCCTGGTGGCGCAGGGCCGGGGCCAGACGGTGATCGAACCGCGCGTCCATCTCGAGCCGGACCCGTCCTTCCACGGCCATTTCGACGTGTTGCGCGGCTACGTCGCGCCGCTCGACACGGCCGGCGTCAAGATCGTCGGCGACTATGTCGACAATTACCTGCATGGCCTGCCTTCCGAATTCGGCATCCTCAACCTGTTCGACCCGCGCACCGGCGCGCCGCGCGCCATCCTCGACGCCACCGTCATCACCGACATGCGCACAGGCGCCGTCACCGCCATCGGCGCCAGGCATCTGGCGCGAAAGAATTCCAAAGTGCTGGCCCATATCGGCGCGCGCGGCACCGCCTACTGGAATGTCCGCCTGCTCGACCATCTCTTCGATTTCGACGAGATCCGCGTCCATTCGCGCCGCCCGGAAAGCCGCGACGGTTTTGCCGCCAGACTATCCGCCGATCTCGGCAAGACGGTGACGGCGGTCGCCGACTGGAAAAGCTGCATCGAGGGCGCCGACATTGTCGTCGAGGCCTCGCGGTTGCCGGAGCCGCAGCCATTGCTCAAGACCGAATGGATCAAGCCCGGCGCGTTGGTCGTGCCCTACGGCACGATGAGCGCGGTGGAACTGTCGTTGACCGATATCATGCAGAAAATGGTCGTCGACGATTGGGGCCAGTGCAAGGGCGGCAAGTTCGGCTCGCTGCGCGCCCATGTCGAGACCGGGCGGCTGAGCGAGAAGACGCTGCATGCCGAGCTTGGCCAGATCGCCGCCGGTCTGAAAGCCGGGCGCGAAAGCGACGCCGAAACGATCCTGTTCTGGCATCGCGGCCTGTCGCTGTCCGACATTGCGCTGGGCAAGGCGATGCTGGCCAAGGCCCAAGTGCAAGGCATCGGCCAGCGGCTGCGCTTCGCATGAGCGCGCTCGTCCTCACCGGAACCGGCGTCGGTATTGACG
>NZ_RZPH01001419.1:0-1126 GCF_004022825.1 Mesorhizobium sp. M7A.F.Ca.CA.004.04.2.1 | reverse complement strand
GCCTCGTGGATGATCTTCTCCAGCTTGGCGCCGGTCTGCGTCCTGGTGAATGCGGCGCCAACGCTCACCGTTACGATCGAGACGCCGTCGCGCCGCAGTTCGTGCGTCAGCGCCAGGTTCTCGACCGTGCTGCAAATGGCTTCCGCTATATCCAGTATCTGCTCTTTTTTCTCCATGCGAGCCAGGACGATGAACTCTTCACCGCCATAGCGGCCGATGGAGCCATTATACTGCTTGATCATGTCGCTAAGGGCATTGGCGACATGGATCAGGCAGCGGTCGCCTTCCTGATGGCCGTAGCAGTCGTTGAATTTCTTGAAGAAGTCCACGTCGATGAGGATCGCCCCGAAGCTGGTACCGACCTTTTGCCAATCGCTCCAGTAGTCCCGCAGCTTCTCGTCGATCGCGCGCCGGTTCTCCAGACCCGTCAGCGGATCGGTCCGCGACAACCTCAGCAGGGCCTTGCCGCGTTCGGTCGCCTCATTGTGCTGGATCTTGGCTTCCAGGGCATTCAGAAAGACGTTGTAGCGTTCCTCATTCAGTTTCCAGTTCACATACGAGGTGAACGTGAAACAGGATATATAGAAAGCCCCGAATACCATTTTGTATGTAAGGGTTGAAGGAACGAAGTAATTTACGATGTAAAGTATACACAATATTATTGCCGAGGTTACGATAGAAAGCTTGAAATTGAACGTAAAGAAAAGATTTGCGCTCATCATGAATATGGTCCCAAAGACCATGTAGTAAGAGACGCTTTCCTTGTCCGCGCCAAGAACCGCTGGGCACAACCAACCAACATAGCCGAAGATGATGGCTCCGGCGCAGGTCACGTCGAGCCATTCCGTTCCAATCCCCCGGCGAAGCTGTGCTTCGAGGATCAAAAGCGCGCTCAAGCCGACTGCGAAGCGCGCCGTGATCGTGTAGGCAGCAACATCCGGGATCAGCAGCAGATCCGTTGCCGAAAACAAGAGATAGATCGCAACCGCAATCCAGAGCCCTGGCCTGGCTTCTCCTCTTCGCGTCGCCTGCGCTTCGGTGCGGTAAAGGGTGCGGAGCTCGTCGGCGCTCAGTTCATAGCGCGGCTCGTACGGCTCCGCATCAACCGTATCGACCAATACGGAGG
>NZ_RZPH01001418.1:0-1126 GCF_004022825.1 Mesorhizobium sp. M7A.F.Ca.CA.004.04.2.1 | reverse complement strand
GACCGAGCCGGAGATCGAGGGACCGGTGATCATCCGCCATGCCGCCGACCTGCCGGTCGGGCTGTCACCGCACATGAAGCCGCTGATCGAGTGGCATTTCGCAAACGGGAATTAAGGGCGCGTCTTATTCTGTGCCGCGTTGCGACCGTTGCGTGCGGCGACGAGGAACAGGATAAAGCCGATGCCGAGCAAGCCGCCCATCGCCATTCCCATGGTCTGGCCGACGACTGCCTGGAAGTCAGCGGTGACGCGATCGGGATTGGCCATGCCGAAGCGGGCGAGATACCACCAGATGCCTGCAAGACCTGCCTCGATGATCACCATCGCCAGGACCAGTCGCGCCTTCTTGCTCATCCGCTATTCCTCCGCCCAGGGTGAATTGCCCTAGCATCGCGAACGGCGCGGCGACAGTGGCGGGACCAGGTGGAAATGTCGAAGGCTGTGCAAAACCGGCTCGGGCTGGCTGCGTTCCGGCCGGGTTGCCCTACTCGTGCCTTAGCGCGTCGATCGGATCGAGCCTGGCGCCGCGCAATGCCGGGAAGAAGCCGAACACCATGCCGATCAGGGCGGAAAAGCCGACGGCGAGCAGGATCACCGCCGGGCTCGGCGCGAACGGGATGGTCAGCGTCACCGCGGCGAGGCCGGCCAGCGCCAGCCCGATCAGGATGCCGATAATGCCGCCGAGCAGCGACAGCACCGTGGCCTCGACCAGGAACTGGATGAGGATGTGCTTTTCATGCGCGCCGATGGCCAGCCTGATGCCGATCTCGCGGGTGCGTTCGGTGACCGACACCAGCATGATGTTCATGATGCCGATGCCGCCGACCAAAAGGCTGACGCCGGCCACCGCGCCCAGCATGCCGGTCATGGTGGTTGTGGCGCTGGCCATGGCGTCGGCGATCTGGGTCATGTCGCGGATGGCGAAATCGCTCTCGCGGTCGGGCGTGATGCGGCGCGCGTCTCGCAAGATGTCCTCGACGCGCGGCTGCAACTCGCTGGTCGGCGTGCGGTCGTCGGCGGCGATGTAGATGTTGTCGATGTCGCGGTTGCCGGCGATGCGGCGCTGATAGGCATGCAGCGGCATCAGCACGACATTGTCCTGGTCCTGGCCGAAGCCGGTATAGCC
>NZ_RZPH01001417.1:0-1126 GCF_004022825.1 Mesorhizobium sp. M7A.F.Ca.CA.004.04.2.1 | reverse complement strand
ATATCAGCGCGGGCGCGCCGAGTTCGGCAAGCCTGTCATAGCCGAGCGTTTCGATCGCGGCGATGCCTTCGAACATCGCTTTCAGATAATCGGCGTCGTCCGCCGGCCGGGGCGCAAGGCGAGGCGGCAGCGCCGGATCGGCGATCGGAAATCGTTCGCCCGTGGCGGGAAGCGGATAGTAATCGAGGCCGGTGTCGGTCTCCGGGTCGATTGTCGCGCTGAGTTCGATGATACAGGCGAGCGGAAAATGCTGAGCCAGCACCTTGCCGCCGGAATTCGACGCACCGCCCGCCAGCCAGGCGTTGCCGAGCCGGTGGCTGTAGATGCCGAAGCGCGGCGCCGCAATCGGCCGGTCGGACAGGATCTTGATGGTCAGCGAGGATCCCAGCGCAGTGACGCCGTCGCCGATCGCGGCGGCACCGGTCGCCAGGAACGAGGCGCAACCATCCGTGGTTCCGGCGACGACGGCCACATCGCGCGGTAAGCCGAACAGTTCCCCGGCTTCCGCGGTGAGGGCGCCCGTGACCTCGCCCGGTTCGACCACGCGCGGCAGCAACTCCATGCGCATTCCGGTCGCCGCGATCCATTCCGGCCAGCGGCGGGCCTCGACATCATAGCCTGTCTTCAGGGCATTGTTCTCGTCGCTGATGTCGAAGCGGCCGGAGAAGTTTCCGGCAATCCAGTCGGCCTGATGCAGCACCGCCGCAATGCCCGGCAGATGCTGGAAGCGCAGGGCCTTGGCGAGGCCGGATGTCGCTCCGTGCGCTGCACTTGCAGCCGGCGCGGTGCGGGCGATCACGGCCAGGACGTCGTCGTCATCGACCTTGTCGTTGTACATCAGCGGTTCGGCCAGCGGCCGCCCGGCGGCGTCGACCGGCAGCAGCGTGCCGGAGGTGCCGTCAACGGCGATGGCGCGGACCGCCGTGCGGTCGATGCCGGAAAGCAGCTCCGTCAGCACCGTCTTGACCGCTTGCCACCACGCCGTGGGAGCTCGCCCCTCGCTGCCAAACCTGTCGAGTGGGACGGCCGCGTGCCCGGCTATGGAAAAATCCGGGCGCATGGCGACGGCGCGCGCACCCGATGTGCCGATGTCGATGCCGATGGCAAGTGGCATCATGCCCATGCT
>NZ_RZPH01001416.1:0-1126 GCF_004022825.1 Mesorhizobium sp. M7A.F.Ca.CA.004.04.2.1 | reverse complement strand
CACGAAACTCGACATGAACCGGGCCACGCGGGGATCCGCCCATCACCGCGCCTGCGCCTTGGGATCACGGCGTGCCGAAGCCGGGCGTTTGCGCGCAGGCTGAGCCTCAGCCGCCGCGGCGGCGCGAAGAATGATGTCGGCGGCCTCGCGCAGGTCGGCCACCAGCGCCTTGCGCGCAGCCGCGCCATCGGCGCGACGCAGCGCCGCGAGCATTTCGTCATGATGGTCAAGGCCCAGGCCGTAGGTCACGTCCGAGCGGACGATGTTCAAGAACGGTCCTGCTTGCAGCCACAATTTCTCGATGATTTGCTGGATGAGAGGTGACCGCGCGGCATGGTACATCGTGAAATGGAAGCGCCTGTTCAAGCCGAGATAGCTAGCCATGACATTGCTCTCGACGCATTCGCGCATCAGCCCGTTCAGCTTCGCCAATTCATCGAGTTCTTCGGGCGTGATGGTCGTCGCGGCCCACTCGGCCGCCGTTCCTTCGACGCTGCAGCGCACACGCACCAGATCCGAAATACGCGCCACCGTGGCCTCGGGGACGATGACGCCCCGATTTGGGTGGTCGAACATTGCCTCGTCGCTGACGAGTTGCCGCAAGGCCTCGCGCACCGGCATGGCGCTGGTCCGGTACTGTTCGGCAAGCTGTCGCACGACCAGTCTTTGGCCGGGCAGGAAGTCACCGTTCATCAGTGCTTCCTTCAAGCCCGTATGGACACGAACATGAGCTGTCTTTTGCGCGGCTGAGCCGGCACTGGCATTCTTGCGATCAAGCATCAGTTTGTCCGGCGCGGCAGTATTTTGAGGTTGCTCGACAGGAAATCGTCGAATGCGCCGGCGAAGCCGTCGAGTTCGGTGTCGCCAAATGGCAGTGACAACGCCAGCATGCCGCGCGGCGTCACGTAGTACCCTCGCAACAGCATTTCGATATGCCAAAGCGCAATCACCGAAGGATCGGCATCGTCGAGCCGCGCCGGAGTGTCCACCGGCCCCCTGACGAAATGCAGGTTCATCAACGACCCACGCCCTATGACGATGCCCTCGACGCCATGCCTTTCAAGGGAGACGTTCATCGCTTCGCGCAAGCGATCGCCGCGCCCATTGATGGCGCGGCTCGCCTCTT
>NZ_RZPH01001415.1:0-1126 GCF_004022825.1 Mesorhizobium sp. M7A.F.Ca.CA.004.04.2.1 | reverse complement strand
GTCGAGGGTATCGTGCAGAGCATCACCGCCCGTACCGGCTTTGCCGTCGATCAGGTCAAGGTGGTCGGCAATCGCCAGACCTCGGAAATCGACATACTCGACAGGCTTGAACTCGACGGTTGGACGTCGCTGATCGGCTTTAATGCCGAGGCCGCGCGGGAACGAATTGCGACATTGCCGTGGATCGAGGTCGCGGCCGTCCGCAAGGTCTACCCGCATACTCTGGAAGTGCGCGTCGAGGAGCGTGAGGCTTTCGCGCTCTGGCAACAGGGTGACGCGCTTTCGGTCATCGAGCGGAATGGCGCCATGATCGCGCCGTTCTCGGGCGGCAAGCAGGCGCTCCTGCCGCTGCTGATCGGCATCGGCGCGCCGGCGAGCGCGCCCGATTTCCTGGCCAAGGTCGAGAAATATCCCGAGCTCGCGAGCCGGATCAAGGGTTATATCCGTGTTGGCGAACGGCGCTGGGACCTGAAGCTGGACAATGGCATCACCATCAAGCTTCCCGAGGATGACGAGGAACAGGCGCTCGCCGAACTCGTCAAGATGGATCATGACAACGGCTTGCTGTCGCGCGACATCGCCGCCGTCGACATGCGCCTGACGGACCGGCTGGTCGTGCAGTTGACGGCGGAAGCGGCGACGCAGCGCGAAGCCGCCCTCAACGAGAAACCCAAGAGCCTGAAGCGCAAGCCGGAGACGAAGATATGAACTGGCTTGGCGGTCCTGGCGATGCCGCGTCGCGCCGGTCCGGCACCCTGACGGTGCTGGATGTCGGTTCGAGCAAGGTCTGCTGCATGGTGGCCAAGCTGAAGCCATGCGATGACGGCAAGCTGCTGCGCGGCCGCTCGCACCGGATCCAGGTGATCGGCATCGGCCATCAGAAATCGCAAGGCGTGAAGTCGGGTGTCGTGGTTGACCTCGATAGGGCGGAACATGCCATCCGCCTTTCCGTCGACGCGGCCGAGCGCATGGCCGGGCTAACGGTCGATTCGCTGATCGTCAACATGACGGCCGGCCGGCTGAAGAGCGAAGCCTTCTCCGCCACCATCAATCTAGGCGGCCACGAGGCCGACGAGGCCGACATCAAGCGCGTTCTCGGTGCCGGCGCCAAGCAGGCGCTGAAGGC
>NZ_RZPH01001414.1:0-1126 GCF_004022825.1 Mesorhizobium sp. M7A.F.Ca.CA.004.04.2.1 | reverse complement strand
GAATGGACTGCAGCAGCGTGATGAGGATGACACCGGCGACAGTGCCGAGATAAGAGCCGCGTCCGCCCAGGATCGAGGTGCCGCCAAGCACCACCGCGGCGATCGACGGCAGCAGATAAGCGTCGCCCATCGACTGCGCCGCCTTGGAGGCATAGCCAGCCAGAAGCGCGCCGCCGAAAGCCGAGAGCCCGCCGGAGACGGCGAAGGCGATCATCACCACGCGCCGCGTATCGATGCCGGAGAGATAGGCCGCGCGTTCGCGGTTGCCGATGCCGTAGACGGTGCGGCCGAAGCTGGTACGGGTCAGCACGAACACCATCGCGGCTCCGATCAGCGCCCAGATGATAACCGCGTTGGGCACGCCCGGAATGGCGAAGCCGGTCGCCAGGTAGCGCATCGCGCCCGTTGCCGAATCCTGCGGCGAGAAGCCGCCTGTGTAGACCACCATCAGCCCTTGCGCGACAGCGTTGGTGGCCAATGTGATGATCATCGAGGGGATGCGCAGATAGGCGACGCCGATGCCGTTGACGACGCCGATCAGCATGCCGCAGAAAATACCGAACGGAATGGCCAGCGCCACGCCGACCGGGCCGTACGCCGCCGCAGCGCAGGCCATCATGGCGCCCGCCGCCACCGCCCATGGCACCGACAGGTCGATCTGACCGAGCAGGATGACCAGCATCATGCCGGTTGCGATGACACCGAGGAACGAAGCCACCTTGAGCTGCTGCAGAAGATATTCAGGCGACAGGAAGCTTCTGGAATAGAGGCTGCCCAGGAACAGCAAGAGAACGATGCAGGCAAAGGCCGTCAGCACCGCCGGATCGGCGCGGCGGATGAATCTGGGCATGCGGCCGGCAATGCCGCCAAGTGTCGTTTCGCTCACAGGAACCACTCCAGCCGGTTGCGGACCCGAAACAGGGCGAAGGCGCCGAGGCTGACGGCGACCAGCAGGATAACGCCCTGGAACAGCGGCTGCCAGAGCGGATCGAAATCGAAGACGAACAACAGGTCGCCGATGGTGCGGAAGGCCAGCGCGCCGAAGATGGCGCCGATGGCGCTGCCCTTGCCGCCGAACAGCGAGACGCCGCCGAGCACCACGGCTGCGATCGAAACCAGCGTGTAG
>NZ_RZPH01001413.1:0-1127 GCF_004022825.1 Mesorhizobium sp. M7A.F.Ca.CA.004.04.2.1 | reverse complement strand
GGTAGCCGGTCACCACGGGCGGCAGGATCAGCGGGAGATGCACCAGCCCGTTGAGAACGGTCTTGCCCCAGAATTGTCCCCGGGCAAGCAGCAGCGCGATCAAGATGCCCGGCGGCAGGCTGGCAAGCATCGCCACCATTGCCACCTTGATGGACAGCCGGACCGCATTCCATTCGTCGGGAGTGAGGTCCAGCAGCCAGTTCATTGTGCCCCTTGGAACTCAGTTGCTCGGCGCGAGCACGGTAAATCCCTGATCCTTGAACAGCGCGGCCGCCTTGGCCGACTGCAGGCATTTCAGGAAAGCCCGCGTATCCTTGTCCTTCGAATCGGCGGTCTGGGCAACCGGATAGATGATCGGCGGATGCGAATCCTCCGGGAAGGTGCCGACCACCTTGACGCCCTTTTCGGCATGCGCGTCGGTGGCATAGACAATGCCAAGGGCGGCTTCGCCCGTCGAAACCAGCTTCAGCGCCGCGCGCACGTTTTCGGCCTGCGCCACCTTGCCCTCGACCGAGGACCAGACGCCGAGCGATTCAAGTGCGGCCTTGCCGTATTTGCCGGCCGGCACCGCCTTGAAATCGCCCATGGCGAGCTTGCCGTCGCCGATCAGCTTGGCGAGGTCGAAGCCCTTCTCGATCCTGGTGTCGACCGCCGAGTCCTTCGGCGCCACCAGCACGATCTGATTGCCGAGCAGCTTCACTTCGGTGTCCGGCTTGGTCAGCTTCTTGTCGGAGAGATATTTCATCCAGTCGAGGTCGGCCGAGATGAAGACGTCGGCAGGCGCCCCGCCCTCGATCTGCTTGGCCAGCGCCGAGCTCGCGGCATAGGAGACGGTCGCCGCCTCGCCGACATCGGCCTCGCAGGCCTTGTTCACGGCGTCGAGCGCATCCTTGAGGCTGGCCGCGGCAAACACCACCACCTTGTCTTCCGCATGTGCTGCCGGCACCGCCGCCATCAACATCGCCGCAAAACCCCCAATGGTGATCGCCCTCGATGCAAAACCTATGCGCGTCATGGAAGACTCTCCCTGGTTTGAAATCCGGCCGGCTCGAAGCCCGCTAACCGATATATCCGTATGAATATAACAAGGGAAGGCCCGGCGCCCCATGAAAGCGCCTGTACGACAC
>NZ_RZPH01001412.1:0-1127 GCF_004022825.1 Mesorhizobium sp. M7A.F.Ca.CA.004.04.2.1 | reverse complement strand
CCTGGATGCCGATCTTCAGGCCACTTTCCCTAGCCATGGGTGCCGCGGCAAAGGCGGCCAGCGCCACTGGCGGCGTCAGATCGGCCATGATGCCGAAATAGAAGACGAACATGTGGCTGACCAGCAGCGGCACGCCAAGCTCGAGTAGCGCCGGCCCGGCCAGCGACGAGGTGATGATGTAGTTGGGAATGGTCGGGATGCCCATGCCCAGCACCAGGCAGGTGAGCATGGTCAGCAACAGCGACAGGAACAGATTGTTCTCGCCGATGGAGATGATCCAGCCGATGAAGGTCGAGGCGATGCCGGTCAGCGTCAGCGTGCCGATGACGATGCCGACGATGGCGCAGGCAATGCCGACCGGCAGCGCGTTCTTGGCCCCTTCGGCGAGCGAGTCGACGCAGATCCGCAGCGTCTCGCGGCCGCCCTTGAATGTGAAGCAGGCGACCACCAGTGCGGCGATGACGGCGCCGAGGAGATTGACGCCGAACTTCATGAACGAAGCGGCGGCAAGCCCGAGCGCGATCCAGAAGACGATGCGGAAGGCGAGCGGACCGATCGCTGCTGCCAGCGGCGTGCCGAGGATGAGCACGATGGTCAGCGCCAGGCCCATCGTGCCGGCGAAGATCGGCGTGTAGCCGGCAAACAGCAGGTAGACGAGCGCTGCCAGCGGCAGCACCAGCGGCCAGTGCTGTTTCACCGCGTCCCACGGATTGGGCAGGTCCGCCTTGGCCATGCCGTGCAGCCCGGCCTTGCCGGCTTCCAGATGCACCTGCCAGAAGCACGCGCCGAAATAGAGCAGCGCTGGGATGATCGCCGCCTTGACCACATCGGCATAAGGCACGTTCAGCGTCTCGGCCATGATGAAGGCGACCGCGCCCATCACCGGCGGCATGATCTGGCCGCCCATCGAGGAGGTCGCCTCGACGGCACCGGCAAAGGCCGAGCGGAAGCCGAAGCGCTTCATCAGCGGGATGGTGAACTGGCCGCTGGCCACCACATTGGCGACTCCCGAGCCGGAAATGGTGCCCATCAGCGCCGACGATGACATAGCCGGCGGCATGCGTGCCCTCATTGCCGTGCGACAGGATCATGCGCGTGGTGGCGATGTTGAGCGACAGCCTGAGCAT
>NZ_RZPH01001411.1:0-1130 GCF_004022825.1 Mesorhizobium sp. M7A.F.Ca.CA.004.04.2.1 | reverse complement strand
GATCGGTGCCGTCTGGTCGTCTTGCTCTCCCGACTTCGGCGAGCAGGGCGTGCTCGACAGGTTCGGCCAGATCGAGCCCGTCGTCTTCATCGCGCCGGATGGCTATTGGTACAATGGCAAGGCGATCGAAGTCGCCGACAAGATCGCCGCGGTCGCGGCCAAGCTCGGCACTGTCCGCAAGATTCTGGTCGTCGATTATCTCGGCACATCGACTGATGTCGCCGGGACCATCGACAAGGCGGTAGCGCTGGAAGAGGCGCTGTCGCCCTTCGTCGGCAAGCCCGTTGCCTTCGAGCCGCTGCCGTTTTCGCATCCGCTCTACATCCTGTTTTCGTCGGGAACGACCGGCATTCCCAAATGCATCGTCCATTCGGCCGGCGGCACGCTGATCCAGCATGTCAAGGAACACCGGCTGCATGCTGGTCTCACCGATGGCGACCGCTTCTTCTACTTCACCACCTGCGGCTGGATGATGTGGAACTGGCTGGTGTCGGGGCTCGCTTCGGGGGCCACGTTGCTGCTCTATGACGGTTCGCCCTTCTACCCCGACGGCAGTGTGCTGTTCGATTTCGCCGATGCCGAGAAGATGACGTTCCTCGGCACCTCGGCCAAGTTCATCGATTCCGTGCGCAAGGCTGGCCTCAAGCCGATCCGCACGCATGATCTGGCCACTGTGCGGGCAATCTCCTCCACCGGCTCGCCGCTATCGCCGGAAGATTTCCGCTTCGTTTATGACGGCATCAAGAAGGACGTGCATCTGGCTTCGGTCTCCGGCGGCACCGACATCGTCTCCTGCTTCGTGCTCGGCGTGCCGACGCAGCCTGTCTGGACCGGCGAGATCCAGGGACCCGGCCTTGGCCTTGCGGTCGATGTCTGGGACGATGACGGCAGGCCGGTCCGGCAGGAGAAGGGCGAGTTGGTCTGCACCAAGGCTTTTCCGGCGATGCCGATCGGCTTTTGGAATGACCCCGAGGGCAAGAAGTACCGGGCGGCCTATTTCGAGCGCTTCGACAATGTCTGGTGTCACGGCGATTTCGCCGAATGGACCGCGCATGGCGGCCTGATCATCCATGGCCGCTCCGACGCCACGCTCAACCCGGGCGGCGTGCGCATCGGCACGGCGGAGATCT
>NZ_RZPH01000140.1:0-8916 GCF_004022825.1 Mesorhizobium sp. M7A.F.Ca.CA.004.04.2.1 | reverse complement strand
AGCTTGGTCAGTTCGCCATAGATCTGAGGAGGGAGCTTTGTGTCCTTGAACAGCGCATTGACCTGGACAGATTGCAGTTCGAGCAGGGCTATCGCCGGCTGGGGCGATTTCAGGACGTCCTCGGCCTGTTCGGCGAGCAGCGGACGGAATTCGTCGGCGATCGAGCTCGCATCCTCATGGATGCGGTAGCGCCGCCGGTATTCGATATTGGCGGCCCGCGCCATGGATTCCCATGGCATCGGCCGGCGCAGGGAAAAACGCAATGCCGTCATCCAGGCGATGTGGCGATAGATGAGCTGTCTGGCCGTCGGCGCGTCAAGGAAATCCCTGCAGAAATTGGACCACAACCGGCTGCTGGCCGTAATTTGCGTAAAAGCCTGCAGCGCGTCGCTGCTGCGGGTGAACACCTGCGAATTCTTGAACCCGGCAACGAGTGACACGGTGGTGCCAAGCACCAGCACCACCGACCATGGCACCGAAAACCCGGCGATGCCTGGAAGACGGTAAGCCGCCACGGCCAGTCCACTCACCACCACCATGTAGATGACGCTGCGCCGCGACCACAGCGCGAAGTCCACTATTTTGTAGGAGCGGCCTACATACATCGGGTCCCCTCAATTTATCGACAGGTGTGGTTTTGCACGGGCGGAATCTCGTCGCCTCATTGTGCCTTTGCAGCCCCGAACCGCAACCCGTCCATCAACAGCTTGACCAGCCGGCGCGAGCGGTCGCGCCATTCGGGGGTGTCGGGCGCTGAGTAGATGCCGCCCAGCGCGTGCAGCACGTCGGAAGCGTCGACGTCGCCGCGGATGGTGCCGTCGGCCACCGCCGCCTCGACCAGCTGCCGCAAGGCTTGCGACACCCGGCCGAACGTGTCGGAAAACAGCGTCGAATTGGTGGTGAGCACAATGCGCAGGCTGGTCGCCAGGCCGCGCTTGGTGGCGATGTAGTCGACGAAGCGCTGCATCCACTGTTCCAGCGCGACATCGGACGGATGTTTCTGGGCAAGCTCGCCGGCGGCCGCGCAGAGCGCCTCCACCTCCCGGCGATAGACCACCTCGACCAGATGCTCGCGCGTCGGGAAATGCCGGTAGAGCGTGCCGATGCCGACGCCGGCGCGGCGCGCGATCTCCTCCAGCGAGCCATCGATGCCGCGCTCGGCAAAGACCGACACCGCCACCTCGACCAGCCGGTCGCGGTTGCGCCGCGCATCGGCGCGCAGCGGCTTCGCGTCTACGGCCTCGGCCTTCTGTTCTGTAATGGCGGACGGCTCGCTGGCCAATTTTTTCTCCACATCGTGTCAGGGGGCTTGAACCCGGCCGGTTCAGCCACCACGTATTAAACGGAGGCGCCTCCGTTTTAGTGGAGCACCTTTATCATATAATCAGGGGAACCGGTATGTCACGTCTTTCGAACACGCAAGCCGACATCTCCCCTGCCCGCCTGCCTCGCGGGAGATCCGCTGCCATCTCCGCTTTCGCCGTCAAGACCTGACCGAACGGTTACCTTGCCCTTCCGCGGCAAGGCACCAGTTCAATCCCATCCGCGTCAAGCAACTGGAGCCAGACGCCCATGACCAGCCTTCCCATCACCCTCACCATCAACGGCCACCGACACGAACTGGAGGTCGATCCACGCGTAACCCTGCTCGACCTGCTGCGCGAGCGGCTTGATCTCACCGGCACCAAGAAGGGCTGCGACCGCGGCCAGTGCGGCGCCTGCACGGTGCTGGTCGACGGCAAGCGCATCAACTCATGCCTGGCGCTAGCGGTCAGCCATGACGGCGCCCAAGTCTTGACCATCGAAGGCGTCGCCCACGGCGAGGAACTGCATCCGGTGCAGGCCGCCTTCATCGCCCATGACGGCTTGCAGTGCGGGTTCTGCACACCCGGCCAGATCATGAGCACGCTCGGCCTGATCGCCGAGGCACAGGCCGGCGACGATCCCGAACGCATCCGTGAGGGGCTGAGCGGCAACATATGCCGATGCGCGGCCTATGGCGGCATCGTCGAGGCCGTCCTGGAAGCCCAGCAACAGCTTGTCAAAGCCGACCGGAGGACCGCGGCATGAGAGATTTCGATTACATCAGGCCAGCCACCATCCCCGACGCCATCGCCGCGGCAGCCGAGCCGGGTTCGGCCTATCTCGCCGGCGGCACCAATCTGCTCGACCTGATGAAAGGCGGCATCACCAGTCCCGAGCGTATCGTCGACATTTCCCGGCTGCCGGAGCTCAACCGCATCGAACGGCTGGACGATGGTGGCCTGCGCATCGGCGCGCTGGTCCGTAATGCCGACCTTGCCTACGATCCGGCGTTCGCGAAATCCTATCCGGCGGTGGCCGAGGCGCTGCTGTCGGGTGCTTCGGCGCAGCTTCGCAACGCCGCCACCGTCGGCGGCAATCTGCTGCAGCGCACGCGCTGCAGCTATTTCTACGACACCGCCAGCGCCTGCAACAGGCGCGAGCCAGGCGCCGGCTGCGATGCGCTGGGCGGCGAGAACCGCCTGCACGCCGTGCTAGGCTGGAGCGACGCCTGCATCGCCACCCACCCGTCGGACTTCTGCGTGCCGCTGGTGGCGCTCGACGCCGTGGTCGAGATCGAGGGCAAGAAGGGCCGGCGTCATGTGACACTGGAGGAATTCCACCGGCTTCCCGGCGAAACGCCGCAGCGGGAGAATGCGCTAGAGCCCGGCGACCTGATCGTGGCGGTGCGCCTGCCGGCGGAGGCGGCCTCCTTCTCCGCCAATGCCCGTTACCTGAAAGTCCGCGAACGCACCTCTTATGCTTTTGCCGTCGTATCGGCCGCGGCAGCGCTCGTCGTCGATGGCGGCAAGATCCGCGCCGCAAGGCTGGCACTGGGCGGCGTCGCGGCCAAGCCGTGGCGAGCCCGAACGGCGGAAGCCGTCCTGCTTGGCGCGGACGCCAGCGAGGCGACCTTCTCCAGCGCCGCGGACGCTGCCTTGGCCGATGCCAGCCCCTCCGGCGACAATGCCTTCAAGATCGAGCTTGCCCGCCGCATCGTGGTCAGGGCGCTGATATCTGCGCTTTCGGGAACGCCCGAGCGTCTGCCAGCCCTTCCTGCCTCCCCGTTCTCGAACATTCCCGGAGCGCGCCATGTCGCTTGAACTCAGCCTCAACCAGCAACCCGCCCATGCCCGGCAGGGCTCCAGCATCGGCCAGCCGCTGACCCGCCGCGACGGCTTTCTGAAAGTCACCGGAGCCGCGCGCTATGCCGCCGACAACCACCCGCCCGGCATGCTCTACGCCGTGCTGGCGGTCAGCAGCATCGCGCGCGGCCGCGTTGCCGCTCTGGATATCGAGGCGGCCAAGGCGCACCAGGGCGTGGTCGAGGTGATGACGCCCAAGAACCGGCCGGCGCTCGCCGCTGACCCGGACGCCAAGGACCACCCCTTCATGTTCCGGCTCGACCTGCTGCAGAACGATCAGGTCCGCTACCCCAACCAGAGCATCGCCGTGGTGATCGCCGAGACGCTGGAGGCGGCAACCGAGGGGGCGGCTTTGCTGTCGCCGCGCTATGAAGTGCTGCCGGCGCGCGTTGGCCTCGACGGCGCTGAAAGCTTCGTGCCGCGTGGTGTCGGTGTCGGCGGTCCGGCCGTGCAGCACAAGGGCGATGTCGAGGCCGGCCTCAAATCCGCAAAGACGCGGATCGAAGCCACCTACGAGACGCCGGCCCAGTACCACAACGCCATGGAGCCGCATGCGATCGTCGTCGCCTGGGATGGCGACACACTGTCGATCGACACACCGAGCCAGGGCCTTGCCATGGCGCAGGGCCGCATCGCCGGCCTGTTCGGCATCGCGCCGGAAAACGTCCACATCCGCAGCCCGTTCCTGGGTGGCGGCTTCGGTTCGAAAGGCATGATCTCCGGGCCGCAGGTGCTCGGCATCCTGGCGGCGCGCCTCGTTGGCCGTCCGGTCAAGCTGGTGCTGCGGCGTGAGCAGATGTACGGCCCGGTCGGCCACCGTGCGCCGACGCGCCAGACGCTGCGCATGGGCATGGATGGCGAAGGGCGGCTGACGGCACTCGACCATCACGCCAAGACTGCGTCGAGCACGTTCGACGATTTCTTCGAACCGGCGGCGGATGCCTCGCACACGCTCTATGCCAGCCCGGCCATCGCCACCTCGCACGATGCGGTGCGGTTGGACACCGGCACCCCGCTGTTCATGCGGGCGCCCGGCGAAGCGACCGGCTCGATCGCACTCGAAAGCGCCATCGATGAGGCGGCACACGCCTGCGGCATGGACCCGCTGGAGTTCCGGCTGCGGAACTATGCCGAGGTCGAGCCCATGACCGGCAAGCCGTTTTCTTCCAAGGCGCTGCGCGAGTGCTACAGGCAAGCGGCCGAGACGTTCGGCTGGGCGAGCCGCCTGCTTCAGCCGCGGCTGATGCGCGACGCGGACGGTTTCCTGACCGGCTGGGGCATCGGCACGGCGACGTTTCCGGCCCTGATGTTCCAGGCCGAGGCCCGCGCCGTGCTGAGAAGCGATGGCAGCGGCCTGATGGAGACCGGCGCGCAGGACATGGGGCAAGGCGCCTGGACCGCCTTCGCCCAGATCGCCGCCGACGGACTGGGACTGGATATCGACCAGGTCGATTTCAGGGCCGGCAGTTCCGATCTGCCCAATGCAGGCATTGCCGGCGGCTCCGGCCACACGGCGACGGCCGGCATGGCGATCCACAATGCGGGTGCCGCCGTCATCGCCAGGCTCGCCGATCTCGCCACCGGTGACGAGCACTCACCGCTCTACGGCGCCGGCAATGAAGGCGTGCTGGCGCGCGGCGGTCGCCTCTATCGGCGCGACGATGAAAGCCGCGGTGAAAGCTATGCCGAAATCCTCACGCGCGCGGGCCTCACCGAGATCGAGGGCCATGGCAAGGGCGCTGCGGACCCGGCATCCCAGGAAACCTATGCCAAGCACGCGCATGGCGCCGTGTTCGCCGAGGTGAAGGTCGATCCGGATTTCGGCCAGATCCGTGTCACAAGGCTGGTCGGCGCGTTCGCCGCCGGGCGGGTCATCAATCCCAGGCTGGTGCGCAGCCAGTATTATGGCGGCATGATCTGGGGCGTCTCGTTCGCGCTGCATGAGGAAGCCATCACCGACCGGCGCTCTGGCCGGATCCAGAATGCCAACCTCGCCGAATATCATGTCCCGGTGAATGCCGACGTTCCGTCGGTCGAGGCGCTGCTGGTCCACGAGGACGACCCTCACGTCAACGCACTCGGCATCAAGGGGGTCGGCGAAATCGGCATCACCGGCACGGCCGGCGCCGTCGCCAATGCGGTCTGGCATGCGACCGGCGTGCGGCCGCGGCGCTTTCCGATCCGCATCGAAGACCTGCTGGGGTGAGGTGAGATCCGCCTAGCGGACGGGAAGCCAATTGCTCGGCTTCCCGTCCGACGAACGGTGAAGGCCCGGTCCGCCTTCGGGCGGATCAAAAGGTCCAGTGGGCCTTTTAAAAGGGCCGAACGCCCGAAGGTCCGGAGCGACAGCGAAGGGCCGGACAGCGGGCGCCAGGTCCCCCGCCGGCCCACCATGAGATCAACCGACTTCGCGTCAAGCAACTGGAGCCAGGCGCCCATGACAAAAACAACAATCCCAGTTCATCTCGATATCAACGGCCGTCATCACGATCTGCAACTCGAGCCGCGCGTCACGCTGCTCGATGCCTTGCGCGACCGCCTCGGCCTGACCGGAACCAAGAAGGGCTGCGACCACGGCCAGTGCGGCGCCTGCACCGTGCATGTCGACGGCGAGCGCGTGCTGGCCTGCCTGACGTTGGCCGCCCAAGCCGAAGGCCGCACCGTCACCACCATAGAGGGGCTTGCACGGGAGGGCGAAATGCATCCCGTGCAGGCTGCCTTCCTCGAACAGGACGCCTTCCAGTGCGGCTATTGCACGCCGGGCCAGATCATGTCGGCGGTCGCCTGCATTCGTGAGGGCCATGCTGGCTCCGACGACGAGATCCGCGAATACATGGCCGGCAATCTCTGCCGCTGCGGCGCCTATCCGCACATCGTCGCCGCTGTCCGCCAGGCAGCATTGGAGGCTGCATCATGAGGGATTTTTCCTATGTGCGCGCCAATTCGCTCGCTGCGGCACGCCAGGCGGCCGCCCTGCCCGGCGCCATGCTGCTCGCCGGCGGCACCACGCTGATCGACCTCGCCAAATGCGGCGTCGCCGAGCCCGAGACGCTGGTCGACATCACCCATCTCAAGGGGTTGGACAGGATCGAGATGAATGAACGCGGCGCCACCATCGGCGCGCTGGCCAGGATGAGCCGTGTCGCCGACCATGCCGACATCAAGATCCACTTCCCAGCCGTCTCCGAAGCCCTGTGGCAGGCGGCTTCCGCGCAGATCCGCAACATGGCGACCATCGGCGGCAATCTGATGCAGCGCACCCGCTGCCCCTATTTCCGCGATCCGGCGAATTTCCCCGCCTGCAACAAGCGTGAGCCCGGCTCTGGCTGTTCGGCGATCGGCGGCGTTACCCGTGGCCATGCGGTGCTCGGCACCAGCGACGCCTGCATCGCCATGTATCCGGGCGACCTCGCCGTGGCGCTGGTCGCCTTCGATGCGATCGTGCATCTGGGCGAGCGCCAGATCCCGGTCGACGACTTTTTCCTGCTGCCCGGCAACACGCCGGAAAAAGAACATGCGATCGAACCGGGCGAGATGATCACCGCCATCGAGATCCCCGGCTCGGCCGCTACCCGGCGTTCGACCTACCTGAAGATCCGCGACCGGCAGTCCTACGAGTTCGCCGCGGCCAGTGCGGCGGTCGGCATCGAATTCGAGGCTGACGGCCGAACGATCCGCGATTTGCACGTGGCGCTCGGCGGCGTCGCGACCAAGCCGTGGCGTGCGCGGGCCGTGGAAGACGCGCTGAAGGGCAAGGTATTGGAGCCGGACGCGGTCCGCGCCGCCAGCCTGCTCGCCGTCGAAGGTGCCGTCGACCATGGCGCCAACCACTACAAGGTCGAACTGGCGCCGCGCGTCGTCGCCCGCGCCATCCTCAAATTGGGAGAGACGGCATGACCGTTCACAACATCAGGCATGGTGATGCGTCCGACGGCGCTTTTGCCGAAGCCGTCGGCGGCCGGCTGTCGCGCGTCGACGGCCCGGCCAAGATCAGTGGTGCGGCGAAATACGCCGTCGAGCAGCAGCTCGAAGGCCTCGCCTACGCCGTGCTGGTCGAGAGCACGATTGCATCCGGCAAGGTGCGCGCGATCGACACCAAGGCGGCCGAGGCGGCGCCCGGCGTACTGCAGGTGCTGACGCCGGACACCATCATCAGCCTGAAAACCGCGGCGGACTGGTTCGGCACGCCGCCGCCCGACAAACCCTATTGCCCGCTCGCGCGCGACATCACCTTTTCGGGCCAGCATGTCGCCGCTGTCGTCGCCGAGACCTTCGAACAGGCGGTCGCGGCGGCGGCCCTGGTCAAGGTCAGCTATGACGAGACGCCTTCCATCGTCGACCTCAGCGACGGCAAGGCCGGCGACGGCATCCCGATCGACGCCATGACCAAGGAATGGGGCGATGCGCAAGGTGCGTTCGCCTCGGCACCGGTCCGCATCTGCGCCGCCTACAACACGCCGCGCGAATACCAGGCGCCGATGGAGCCGCATGGCCTGATCGCCCGCTGGGAGGGCGACAAGCTCACCGTGTGGGAGCCGAGCCAATGGCTGGACGGGATGGCCCGCACCTATGCCGAATGGTTCGACGTGCCGTTCGAGAATGTGCGGCTGGTCTCGCCCTATATTGGCGGCGGCTTCGGCTCCAAGGCGCTGGCGCTGAGCCATGGCGCGGTGGCCGCATGTGCCGCCAAAATGCTCGGCCGGCCGGTGCGCCTGGTGATGACGCGGCCGCAGACCTTTACCGGCTATGGTGGCCGCGCCGCGACGCGCCAGACGGTGACGATCGGCGCCGATGCGCAAGGAAACATCCAATCGATCGTGCATCGCGGCGTCAATGAGACATCCATCGACGGCATGTGGGTCGAGCCGCTGGGATCGGTTACCTCGATCATGTATGCGACGCCGAATTTCTCCTCGAAGCAGAATGTCGTGCGGGTCAATTCGGTGGTGCCTGGCGCTATGCGCGCGCCGGGCGAAAACCCCTCGGCCTTCGGCATCGAAAGCGCCATCGACGAGCTCGCTTACGAGGTCGGCATCGACCCGCTGGAAATCCGGCTCCGGAACTATGCCGAGCAGGATCCGCATGCCAAAAAGGCTTGGTCTACCCGGCAGTTACGCGAGGCTTTTGCCGCAGGTGCGGAGCGCTTCGGCTGGGCCAGGCGCTCGCCCGAACCGCGCTCGATGCGCGACGGCAACCAGCTGATCGGCTGGGGCGTCGCGGCTGGCACCTATCCGGTTCGGCGCGCCTATGGCGAGGCGATCGTGCGTATCCTGGCCGACGGCTCGGTCGAGGTCGAAAGCTCGTCGATCGACATGGGTCAAGGAACCTACACAATCCTGGCGCAGACCGCCGCTGAAACGGTCGGCGTGCGAGCTGACGACGTGGTGGTGAAACTCGGCGACTCCCGCTTTCCGCGCGCCGGCGTCACCGGCGGCTCGCGCCTGGCCGGCGTCATGACCGGCGCCGTATACAAGGCCGCGAGCTCAGCGCTCGACCAGTTGGTGGGCCTTGCCATCAGCGATCCGCGGTCGCCTTTCCACGCGCTGCAGGCCAACACGCTGGTCGTCGCCAATGGCCGCATCGCTTCGCCGCGCGGCGACGGCCCCGATGTCTCGATCGCCGAACTGCTCAAAAGCGTCGGCCGCGACCACATCGAAGCCACCGGCGACACCATGCCGGAAAACTCGACGCCAGAGGAGCGCTACAAGAACTACACCACCATCGCCATGGCGCTGCCTCACACCGAGTG
>NZ_RZPH01001410.1:0-1132 GCF_004022825.1 Mesorhizobium sp. M7A.F.Ca.CA.004.04.2.1 | reverse complement strand
GGATGGCAGACCGTTTCGGCGCCAAGAATATCTTTCGTGCCGCGATCGCGGTCTTCATCGTCGGCTCAATAGCCTGTGCGCTCTCCGGTTCGCTGCCAGCTTTTGTGGTCTCCCGCTTTCTGCAAGGCATTGGGGGCGCCATGATGACGCCGGTCGGGCGGCTGGTGCTGGTGCGCGCGACACCGAAAAGCGAACTCGTCGCGGCGATGTCCTGGCTGACCGTTCCGGCGCTGGTCGGGCCGCTGGTCGGACCGCCGGTCGGTGGCTTCATCACCACCTATTTCACCTGGCATTGGATTTTCCTGATCAATGTGCCGATCGGCGTGGTCGGCATCTGGCTGGCAACACGTTTCCTGCCGGAGACCGAACCCGCGCAGACCCCGCCACTTGATTTCATCGGCTTCGTGCTGAGCGGGCTGGCGGCATCCGGGGTGGTGTTTGGCCTGTCGGTGGTCAGCTTGCCCTATCTGCCGCCAATCGTCGGTGTCACCACCGTAACGGTCGGCCTCGTGTCGGGGGCGCTCTATCTGCTGCACGCGCGGCGCGCCAAAAACCCGCTGCTGGCGCTCGAACTGTTCCGCAACCAGGTGTTCCGCTCCTCGGTGCTTGGCGGCGGACTGTTCCGCATCGGCATTGGTGCTGTGCCGTTCCTGCTGCCGCTGATGTTCCAGATCGGTTTTGGGCTGACGCCGTTCCAGTCCGGCATGATCACCTTCGTCTCTGCAATCGGCGCCATCGGCATGAAATTCGTCACCGCGCTGATCTTCCGCGTCGCCGGCTTCCGCCGCGTGCTGGTTGTCGGTTCGCTGGTCGCCGCCGCCTCGATCGCCATCAACGGCCTGTTCACACCCGACACACCTTATCTCTTGATGCTGGCCATGCTGCTCGTCGGCGGCTTCATCCGATCGATGTTCTTCACTGGCGTCAATGCGCTCGCCTATGCCGAGGTTTCGGCTGAAGACACCAGCAAGGCGACGCCGATTACAGCGGTGTTCCAGCAGTTGTCGGTCGCGCTCGGCGTGGCGCTGGCCGGCGGAATCCTGGAAGTATCGACGTCAATCCATGGCGGCCCGCTGTCGCTGGACGACTTCCACATTGCCTTCTTCATCGTTGCAGCGGTCTCGGCGGCGGC
>NZ_RZPH01001409.1:0-1135 GCF_004022825.1 Mesorhizobium sp. M7A.F.Ca.CA.004.04.2.1 | reverse complement strand
CCGCCGCACGCGCGCCATCGAACGACGAGTTCGACATGCGCTACGGCCTAAAGCCCGCAACCTTCGGCCTGCGCCCGCAAAGCGATTAGGTCAGCAGCGCCAACTCCTCTGCCTTCTGGCCGAGAAGCCGCGCCAAGCTTGCGCCCTGCCTAGGCCGCGTGGGTAAATCCCGTCAGGGAATTCGTCAGGCTGAGTCGGGTGGTGCTGTTTTCGAGAACCGAAGCGGAGCGGACGTTTGAGTCCGTGAGCATCGGAAGCGCAGAAAACGGCGCCAGACGGCCAGCCTCACGAATTCAGTGATGGGATTTCAGGCGCAGACGCGGTTGCGGCCCTGCCTCTTCGCCTCGTAAAGCTGGCGGTCGGCGCGGCGATAGAACTCTTCCGCTGTTTCCTTGCGGTCCCAGACGGCGAGCCCGACGCTGGTGGTGATCTTGAGGCGGACATTGCCCGACAGCACCGACATGTTGGCGATCGCCTTGCGGATGCGCTCGGCAAACTTGCCCAGAAGCTCGGCGTCCATGTTGGGCGTGACCACGGCGAACTCCTCGCCGCCCAATCGCGCCACCACATCGTGGTAGCGCGTCATGTCCTTGAGACAGTTCGCGACGGCCTTGAGCACTTCGTCGCCGACGTCATGGCCGTGGGTGTCGTTGACCTGCTTGAAATGGTCGAGATCGAGGATCATCAGCCCGACGGGCTTTTCGATGCGCCGGAACTCCTCGAGATACTCCTTCAGCGCATCATCGAAATAGCGCCGGTTCTGCATGCCGGTCAGGCCATCGGTCAGCGCCGCATGCTCGAATGTTTCCGAGCGCGCGCTGAGCGAGACCGTCATGGCGCGCAGCTTGCCTTCCTCCATCGCCTGTTTGCGGATCAGCGGATAGATGAAGAAGATGCCGAAGAACAGCGCGGTGGCCAGGAGCACGCCGGTCGCGAACAAGAGCTTGTTGAGATAGATGACCTTGTCCAGACCCGAAGCCGTATGCAACTCGTCGGCGAAGGATTGCAGAAGTCCGTAAGCATGCAGCGTCACCAGGCCGGCGGCCAGGATCACGAATATAAAGACGAAAAATGCTGATTCCGCCTTGTGGAAACGCATCTGCTCCCCGTTGGAAAAGTGCCCACTGATCTTATG
>NZ_RZPH01001408.1:0-1141 GCF_004022825.1 Mesorhizobium sp. M7A.F.Ca.CA.004.04.2.1 | reverse complement strand
GGATTGCCTGACGGTTCGCGGCCGACCCGCTGCCACAGCGCGTCGCCGACATTGCCGAGCGCCAGTGTGAGGGTGAACACTTTCGAGATGCTCCGGATGGAAAAGGCCTGGTCGGCGTCCCCCGCCGTCAGCACGCGCCCGTCATTGGTAACCGCTGCGATGCCGAATTTCTTCGGATCGACCTTACCCAACTGCGGAATGTAAGAAGCGACATCACCGCGATCGGTGCGATCGGCCATTTCGGCAGCGACTTCGGCCAATGCCTGATCAAGTTTGGAGGCCTGATCAAGTTTGTGGGCCTGATCAAGTCTGAGGGCCTGTTCGAGTTCCGGCATGGCGCTACCTCAACCAGCGTTCGAGGCGCGCCATCGCCTCGATCATGTCGTCGTGGCTGCCGGCGTAGGAGAAACGCATCGTGCGGTGCCCGGCCTGAGTGTCGAAGTCTTGGCCGGGTGTTGCCGCGACATGCGCCTCGGCCAGCATCTTGCGCGCGAAGGCCATGCTGTCATTGGTATGCCTGGTGACGTCACAAAAGGCATAGAAGGCGCCGTCCATGGGCGCCGCCAGCGGAAAGCCGAGTTCCGGGAGGCGTTTCATCAAAAGCTCGCGATTCCAGGCATAGCGACCCTTGACCGCCTCCAACTCCTCGGTCGCCCTGAACGCTTCGATCGCCGCGATCTGCGACAGTTCCGGCGGCGAGATATAGAGGCTCTGGGCGACGCGCTCGACCGGCCGCACCAGCTCTTGCGGCAGCACCATCCAGCCGATGCGCCAGCCGGTCATGCAGTAATATTTGGAGAAGGAGTTGATCACGGTCACGTCGCCTCCATAGGCAAGCGCCGTGGTGTCGGGGGCGGCATAGGCGAGCCGGTGATAGATTTCGTCGGAGATGACGGCGATGCCGAGGTCTTGTGCCGTCCTCACCAGGGCCGCCAGTTCATCGGCCGGTATGACCGCGCCGGTTGGATTGGCGGGACTGGCGAAGAGAACGCCTTTCAGCGGCTTTTCACGATGCGCGGTCTCGAGATGGCCGGCATGCAGGTAGGCGGCGTCGCCGAGCTCGATCTCGACCACCTCGATGCCGAGCGCGGCCATGATGTTGCGATAGGCGGGATAGCCGGGTGCCGCGATGGCGACGCGG
>NZ_RZPH01001407.1:0-1143 GCF_004022825.1 Mesorhizobium sp. M7A.F.Ca.CA.004.04.2.1 | reverse complement strand
GTTCGGCGTCCGCGCGGGTCACGCCATGATTGGCCAGCACGCCCGGATAGACCTTTGTCTCGCCGTCCTTGCGTTCCTTCCAGCCGGTCAGGTCGTCGGCGGCATAGCCGGCGAAATCCTCGATCGTCTTCACGCCGTCCTCGCCAAGCGTCACCATCATGGCGGTGGTGACGCCGGGGATTTCGCGCAACTCGTCCGAAACACCGAGCGCCTTGCGCTTGTCATCGTGCTCCGCCCCCATCTTCCCCCGATATTCGCGGGCGCGGGTCTGGATTTCCGAAGCGGTGTCCTCGTCGAAACCGTCGATCGAGGCGATCTCGCCGGAATCGACATACGCGACTTCCTCGACGCTGGTGAAGCCTTCGGAGGCCAGCACCTGGCCGACCATCTCGTCGACGTCGAGGGCTTCCATGAACAGCGACGAACGCTCGACGAATTCCTTCTGGCGACGCTCGGATTCTTCGGCCTCGGTGAGGATGTCGATATCCCAACCGGTCAGCTGCGAAGCCAGACGCACGTTCTGGCCGCGGCGGCCGATGGCCAGCGACAGCTGGTCGTCGGGAACCACGACTTCGATGCGCTCGGCATCCTCGTCGAGCACGACCTTGGCGACTTCCGCCGGCTGCAGCGCGTTGACGATGAAGGACGCCGCAGAAGGCGACCACGGAATGATGTCGATCTTCTCGCCCTGCAATTCGCCGACGACGGCCTGGACGCGGCTGCCGCGCATGCCGACGCAGGCGCCGACCGGATCGATCGAGCTGTCGCGCGAAATAACGGCGATTTTGGCGCGCGAACCCGGGTCGCGGGCGACCGATTTGATCTCGATGATGCCGTCATAGATTTCCGGCACTTCCATGGTGAACAGCTTGGCCATGAACTGCGGATGGGTACGCGACAGGAAGATCTGCGGGCCGCGCTGCTCGCGGCGCACATCGTAGACATAGGCGCGGACGCGGTCGCCATATTTGTAGTTTTCACGCGGGATCAGCTCATCGCGACGGATGATCGCTTCGCCGCGGCCGAGATCGACGATGACGTTGCCGTATTCGACGCGCTTGACGGTACCGTTGACGATCTCGCCGATGCGGTCCTTGTACTCGTCATACTGGCGGTCGCGTTCCGCCTCGCGGACCTTCTGCA
>NZ_RZPH01001406.1:0-1148 GCF_004022825.1 Mesorhizobium sp. M7A.F.Ca.CA.004.04.2.1 | reverse complement strand
GCATCGACATGCAGTCCGGCACCATCACCGGCACCGTCGATCAGGGTGGCGGCACGGATTTTTTCACCATTGGCGCGGGGACCGTCGCCGGCAATGTCCAGCAGGGCGCCGGCATCGACGACTTCAACATGAGCGGCGGCCAGATCGGCTCGCTCAACCAGGGCGACGGCCTCGACACCTTCACCATGACCGGCGGACGCATCGTCGATTTCTTCGACGATGGCGACCGCGCCGTGATGACCGGTGGCCGCATCGGCCGCGTCAACATGAAGCTCGACCAGAATTACTTCAACATGTCCGGCGGCACCATCGACCGCAACCTCGTCACCGGCTTCGACAAGGACACGATCATCCTGTCGGGCGGCACCATCGGCGGCAACATCAGCGTCAGCGGCGGCAATGACAGTGTCACGATCACCGGGGGCACGGTCGGTGGCGATATACTGATGAGTTTTGGCGCCGACGATTTCGTCTGGAACGGTGGCGGCATCATCTATGGCGCCGTCGATCTCGGCGGCGACAACGACACCGCCAGGCTCAGCAACCTCACCAACGCCAATCTCGGTGCCACGGATGCCATATCAGGCGGCCTCGGTACCGACGCGCTGACACTGGACAACGTCAAACTGGATGGGGTCAGCCGGCTCCAGAACTGGGAGAGCATCGACGCCACCAACGACACCGAGCTGACGATGGACAGCAATCTGGTGCTCGGCGATAGCGGCACCGGCACAGGTTCGCTCAGTGTCGATGCCGCGAGCACGCTTTATGGCGGCGGCTTCAACACGGCGATCCAGGCCTTTACGGCGGGCCAGCTGGCGCAGGTCACCAATGCCGGCCGCATCGACCTGACCAATGGCAGCACCGGTGCCACCGACAGCCTGACGATTTCGGGCAACTATGTCGGCCTGGGTGGCCTGCTGCTTATCCAGACCGAGCTCGGTGACGATTCCTCCGCATCCGACAAGTTGGTCCTGTCGAGCGGAACGGCTTCCGGTTCGACCGGGATCTCCGTGGTCAATCTCGGCGGCGCGGGGGCTGCGACCACGCAGGACGGCATCATGGTCGTCCAGGCAATCAACGGCGCCACCTCGGGCGCCACGACATTCGCGCTCGACGCCCCGGTCGCCGCCGGTGCCTTTGAATAT
>NZ_RZPH01001405.1:0-1151 GCF_004022825.1 Mesorhizobium sp. M7A.F.Ca.CA.004.04.2.1 | reverse complement strand
GTCGGAATCGCCGATGGCGATAACCGGAAACGGCTTGTCCGAGGTGATCTTGAGCACGGCGAGGTCGAGTGTCTCGTCCTTGAGCAGCACCTTGCTGTCGAACTCACGCCCATCAGCGGTCGCCACCTTGACCCGGTCGGCATCCTTGATGACGTGGTAATTGGTGACCACGACGCCGGTCGGATCGACCAGCACGCCGGAGCCGAGCGAAGACTGTGCACGCGGCTGCGAGCGACCGAAGAATTCCTCGAAGAACGGATCGCCGTCGAAAGGCGACGTGACCTTGGCCGTCTGCGAGGCATAGACGTTGACCACGGCCGGGGCTGTCTGCTTGACCAGCGGCGCAAACGACAATTGCACCTCCTCGCGGCCGAAGGGTACGCGCTTGTCGGGACCAGCCGTGGCGTTTTCGCCTTCCACGCCATGCAGCAGGTCGGTCAGCACATCGGACAGGCCGGGATCGGTCTTCGTCTCCTCGGCCAATGCCTGCCTGACCACCGGTGCGGCCGCAAACGCCATGATGGCGAAAAGCAGAACAAGGGGCAGTCTTCTGGCGCGCATTCGCGAATCCTCCAAGGCAAGTTCGGGGGCATTGTCCCGACGATTGTGCAAAATGAAAGGCTAAGCCGCTGAAATCCGACTATTTGGGCAGCAAAACAGCTACAGCTGACCTTGAAACCGAAAACCTCGTGGCCCTGATGAAAAAACAACTCCTGTCTTTCCGTGACTTTTTGAAGACCGGCAGCTTGGGGCCGATCTCCCCCGACATGACAATGGCCGAGATTATCGAAGTGCTCGGCATGCCTGAGCATGTCGATCCAGATTACTGGACGTTCGGAAAGCTCGAAATTTCCTTTGATATCACGCCGCCTCGCCAGATGAACTGGTTTCAAATTGAGCAGGCCAGTTACCTCAAAGGCGATTTGGAGGCTCTCACCACTCGCTTTGCACTCTCCCTGGACGGGTTCAGCGGAAAGACAAAGCCATCAGAGTTCCTGGGTGCCGGCCTTTGGACTCCAGATCAGGCCAAGGTTTTCTACGCGGCATCCGGCCATGACATCGGGATGAACATCTGCGCCGGACCGATTCAGATACATTTTCATGTGGCTGCCGACTTCATCGGCAACCAAGATGCCGAAACCTATTTGAAG
>NZ_RZPH01001404.1:0-1153 GCF_004022825.1 Mesorhizobium sp. M7A.F.Ca.CA.004.04.2.1 | reverse complement strand
CTTCTGTGGTCCAACCAGCGCACGAACGGCGCCGTCGCATTCGGCACGACGCCGCCGTTCGAGCGCTGGTTGGACCACAGAAGCAGCCGCGAATTCTCCAGCCCACCGGTGCAGACGATGAAATAGTCGGCGCTGAAGGAGCCGGCATTCTGCCCGTTCGACCACAGTCTGGCGCCCGTCACGCGTTTGCCGTCGCCGGTAAGCTCGGTGGCACAAGTGTTGAGCACCACCGCGATGTTCTTGGCCTTGTCGAGTTCATCGCCGAACTTCTCGGCGAAGCGCACGGCCGGGCTCTTGATCAGCTGCACCCAGCGAATGTCGTCCGAGATCGGCACATCTGGCCGGAGGGCCGGAAGGTCGAGAATGTCGCGCACTTCCGGCAGATAGGGTTCGATGTCGGTGCGGCGGATCGGCCAGCCCGTATCGGGTACCCAGGCCTTCGGCTCGAAATCCTGCTTGTCGAGCACGCGGCACCAGCCGGCCCAGTGGTTGGAACTGCCGCCCATCAACCGCAGCCGGGTTATGTCGAGATCGAAATAGAAATCGCCGACCGTGCTGCCACGGTAAAAGTCCTGCGACTCGTCGCTGAATTCGCGCGGACCGGCCTCCATCACCACCACCGGAATGCCGGCCGCGCCAAGCTTGCGGGCAATGGTCGTGCCGGCCGGACCGGAGCCTAGGATGCACACTTTTGGGGTGAAGTTCGCGGCGCGATACGCCTCGTAGCTGTCGAAGATCATGCCAGGTCGCTCCGCCTCAGAATCCAGCCATTGACCTCGACGATCTCGTTCGGGTTGGGCTCTGGATCGGCTGCATCGGCATCAGGCAGCTTGCGGAACAAAGACAGGGCAGGCAATGCGATCAACGCCTGCACGAGCGCGCGGCGTGACATTTTCTTGATGATGAAACTCATGGCTGGTCTCTCGGCTGGGCTTCGGCACTGCATGGCGTTCCCAGAACGGCAATTCCCGGAACGACACATGCATCACCGTGGAAGCCAGTATCGTGCCAAGTCTGGCCGCAAAGCAGTGAAAACCCGGCTAAGCGGTACAACCGAGTGCAAACAGGGTTAGAATTTTCTTAACAGGCCGGTTGCGGCAGATCGGATCACGCCGCCTCGGAAATGCCGGTGTCGATGATCGTCAGGTTACGG
>NZ_RZPH01001403.1:0-1153 GCF_004022825.1 Mesorhizobium sp. M7A.F.Ca.CA.004.04.2.1 | reverse complement strand
ATCCTGGCCGGCACCTGGGCTGGTGGCGGCACCGGCCTGCGCCACGAACATGCGGGCCGCCCGCGTTTGGTCCAAAATCCTGATGATTACATGGAAGGTGTCGAGGAGCAGGAATCGGTCGAGATTCTGGAGACCTTCGCTGGCAGAGTCCCTGCCATGGCCGAGCTTGGCATCCGGCCCGGCTATGCCGGACTCTACGACATGAGCCCCGACGATCTGCCGGTCATCGGCGCCATGCCTGACGTCGAAGGGCTGGTCGTTTCGGCGGGATCCTCCGGCCACGGCTTCAAGACCGGGCCGGCAGTCGGCGAGGCGGTGGCCAGGCTGGTCACCGAAGGCGCGCAACCGATCCTGGCGCCGTTTTCACCCGATCGCTTCAGGGCCGCGTAATGGCGTCGGTGACGATGAGCGAGAGCAAGCCCAGTGGCTTCATGCCGGCCGCGTTTCGCAACGCCACTGCCGATGCCCTGTGCATGGTCGCGGTGCTGCTGCTGGTGGCGCTTGCCGCCTTCATCTTTGGCAGCGCCGCCATGCAACGTGTGGTCACCTATGCCGCGATCATGCTGACGGCGGTGCTTGGCCTGCAGATATTCTCTGGCAACAGCGGCATCGTCTCGTTCGGTCAGGCCGCCTTTGTCGGCCTTGGCGCCTACGCCACCGGCATCCTCACCATGCCGACCGCCTTGCAACGAACGGCGCTGCGCGACCTGCCGCAATTCCTCGCCGGGTATCAACTCTCCTTCTTCGCGGCGCTGGCCGTCGTCCTTGCGCTCGCGGTCATCGTCGGCCTGTTGACCGGCACGCCGCTGCTCAGGCTTTCCGGATCGAGCGCTTCGATCGCAACGCTTGCCATGCTGATCATCGTCTACACGCTGCTGGTGGCCGGGCGCGAGATCACGCGCGGCAGTCAGCCATTCTATGGCGTGCCGCGCGAGGTCGGGCTGTGGACGGCTGCCGCTGTCGCTTCGATGGCGCTGGTGGCGGCGAGGCTGTTTCGCGAAACCTCCTTCGGCCTTGCCGCCCGCGCCGCCGCCAATGACGAGCGCGGTGCCGCCGCCGTCGGCGTCGACCAGCGCACGGCGCGTCTGGCCGCCTGGGTGGCGGGTGTCGTCGCCGCCATGGCCGCCGGCGCCATGATGGCGCAGTTTCTGGG
>NZ_RZPH01001402.1:0-1161 GCF_004022825.1 Mesorhizobium sp. M7A.F.Ca.CA.004.04.2.1 | reverse complement strand
ATCATGACGCGCGCGGCGCCGAGATGGCCTCGATCCGTCAAGCCGAGCAGCTTGGCCGGCGCCGCGCGCGTCATGATGGCGATTTCCTCGAACGTGTATTCGCGGTCGATTGCGGCCAGGGTAGAGAGCGCCAGGGCGGATCGTGAAAGTCCAGCGGTCATTTCGGCGCGCGCTTCCCGGCTCATCAGCAGTTCGAACAGCGCCGGATAAGCCGTAAAAGGTGCACCGTTGGGATGATCGGTGGTGAAGAACACACGCCAGGGATCGTCGATCAGGAGAAAAAGCTCGAGCCCGATCGCCCACTGCATCGTGCCGTAGAAGTCCTTGCCATAACTGTAGGGCACGATGCCGCCGCCATTGCCGTCACCATCATGAATGACGGTCTTTTTCGGGTGCGCGCTGCCACGCGCCGAAAACTGCCGCATGACGTCGGAGGAGACCGTGACCGTCTGGCCGAACATGACCTGGCCGATATCGATGGTGACTTCCGGCGTCGCGTTGACCAGTTCGGCAAGCCGTGCGGCGGCGGAAGAAAACCCGCGTTTTCCTTCCGTGCCATAGCCATAGAACTGGAGGTGGGCGAGATGCAGCGGCAGCCCATCCGCCGCTGCGATCGTCGCAGCCGCCGTATCCGCCGATCCGGGGCTGCCCAGATTGTTGCAATGGACATGCAGGGGATGCGGCAGGCCAAGACTGTCGACGGCGGCCTGCAGCGTCTTGACGATCTTGCGCGAACTGACGCCATAGGAAGGCACGACATCGTCCAGCGAGAAGGTGCGGACGTTCTCCTTGAAGGCGGCCGCCGCACCGGCGTTGATCACCTTGACCCCAAGCGCTCGCGTCGAAGCGACCGTCCAGGCGACATAGTCCTCGATCCTCGTCGAGGGGGCGTCGTCGCGGATCATCGACAACAGGAAATCGTCATTGCCGAGAATGGCGAGGGTTGCCTTGTCGATGATCGGGATGTCAGCCAGTTCGAGATGCGTGTGAAGCGCCGCTCCCGGCGACATCGCCGGCTCGACCACCGTCGTAAAGCCCATCTTGGCGTAGAGGCAGCCGGTCTGGAACGTCGACCAGCCGGCATTGGAGAGCGGCGTCATTGCCGGCCGCGCCTGATGGGCGGCATGCTGTTCGGGCAAGAGCAGCCGCGCGGTGTTCACA
>NZ_RZPH01001401.1:0-1162 GCF_004022825.1 Mesorhizobium sp. M7A.F.Ca.CA.004.04.2.1 | reverse complement strand
GCCTACCGGCATCCTCTCCCCGTCACTATACGGGGAGAGGATGCCGGTAGGCAGGTGAGGGGCAGCGCCAAGGGCCGCCCTTGTGAATGAACGGCTGAGACGCGGCAGAACTAGTTGGCCGGAGCCATCGCATCCGTTGCCGGTTTCATCGCATCCGTCGCCGGCTTCATGGCGTCGGCGGCCGGCTTCATGGAATTGGTTTCCATCGGATCGGCCGGCTTCATTGCATCGTTTGCAGGCTTCATCGCATCCGCGGCCGGTTTCATGGCATTTGCAGCCGGCTTCATCGCGTTGGTCGCGTCGTCGGCGCGGGCGATGCCGCCGGCAAACAGCGCCGTCGAGCACAGAGCGAGAGCGAGCGCCGGCAGCGTCAGGCGGGAAATGGTCATGATGATCTCCTTGGGTTGGTCGTGATGGCGCGCCCTCTTGGCGGCCGTGCTATGCGGCGCCGCTCCATGCGGCGTTGCGCAATCTCTTGTCGAAGCGCGATCTAGTCGGTCGCGGCCGCCAGGATCGGTCCGCCACCGGGCGACTGCACGAGCACGGCCGTGCTCAGGCCGCCGGATGCGTGGGGCAGCGGATACGTCGTGGCCGCGCCGGTCCAGCCGCCGAGTTTTTCGAGCGCATGCACGACATTGGCGTGGGGCAAGGTGCGGCCGGTGTTTTCGCCGCGCGACACCGGCACCTCGACGATGCCCTTGGCATAGCGCACCAGCCAGACATCGGCGTGGCCGCCAGGTGCGGCGCCGGCGCCGATGCTGATCTTGCCGCCATCGAGCGACAATGCCGGGCCGCTCGTCCGGCCGCTCACCGAGATCAGCTTTTCGATCTCGCCAGGTGCGGCGCCGACGACATCGGCATGGCCGTTGACCACCACTTGCGGCGTGAACGGCCCGTCATGGCCGAGCGCCGGCTCGTAATTGACCTGGCGCCGGGTGAATTCCTGTTTTCCGAAAATGTCCTTCCAGCCGAGATAGTCCCAGTAGGTGACGTTGAACGACAGCGCCAGCACGCTGGGCTGGTCCTTGACCCTGATCAGATTGGCGTTGGCTGGCGGGCAGGACGAGCAGCCCTGGCTGGTGAACAGCTCGACCACGCTGAGCGGCTGGGCGGCCGCCGCACCGAGCGACACCGCCAGCGCAAGCGCCGAGAGGCTGGACAC
>NZ_RZPH01000013.1:15078-19597 GCF_004022825.1 Mesorhizobium sp. M7A.F.Ca.CA.004.04.2.1 | reverse complement strand
CCGAGGACCCCGCCGCAGCCCACGAGCATCTCCAATTGGCCGATGCAGGCTTCGAGCCGCTGCCGATCCGGCGCGGCGCTGGTGACGGCCTGGCGACGATCGACAACGCGGGAAAACCGCGCCAGTTCGTCGAGGTGGTGCAGGATTTGCCCGCTGCTGTTCCTGGCTGGCGTCTCTGGCTGCTCACTCCCGCCGACGCTGCTCTTTCATCGGCCGCCAACACGGCGCGCCTGACCACGCTGCTTGGGCTTCTGCTGATGGGCTTGCTTGCCTTCGTGCTTACCCGCCGCCAGCGCGCACGACGGCTGAGGCAGGAGGCGCTGGCGCGGATGAATGCCGAACTGGAGAGCCGAGTCAGCACGCGAACGGCCGAGTTGACCCGCTCCAACACCGCACTTGCCGGTGAAATCGCCGAGCGCGAGAATGCTGAAGCCAAGGTGCGCCGGCTGCGCGACGACCTCGCCCAGGCCAACCGGCTTTCCATCCTCGGCCAAATCGCCGCCGGCGTGGCGCACGAGATCAACCAGCCGGTCGCCGCTATCCGCACCTATGCCGAGAATGCGGGCCGCTTTCTCGAAACCGGCAAAACCGAACCGGCCAGCGGCAATCTGACGTCGATCGTGTCGATGACCGAGCGCATCGGCGCGATCACCGGCACCTTGCGTACTTTCGCCCGTCGACCCGGGGTTGCCGCTTCGCCGCTGCCGGTGCGCGAGGCAATTGATGGCGCGCTGTCGCTGCTGTCGGGCCGCATCCGTGATTCCGGCGTGACCATCGTCAAGCCGCGCGGCAATGCCTCGCCGGTGGTCATGGCCAGCCGCATCCGGCTGGAACAGATCCTGGTCAATCTGTTGCAGAATGCGCTGGACGCTATGAAGGACCAGCCCGATCCCCGCATAGAGATCCAACTTGCCGAGCACGACGACAGGGTGCTGATTTCGGTGCGCGACAACGGCCCAGGTCTCGGCCCGGAAGCAGCCGGCAATCTGTTCATGCCGTTCCAGACCACCAAGGAGAAGGGGCTTGGCCTCGGGCTGGTGATCTCGCAGGAGATCGCCCAGGAATTGGGCGGCACGCTGCGGCTCGATCCCGGCAATGGCATCGGCGCATCCTTCACCATCGATTTGAGGCGAATTGAATGATTGAGGGATCAGGGCTGGTGGCGCTCGTCGACGACGATGCGGACCTGCTGCACGCCACAACGCAATTGCTCGAGCTTGCCGGCTTCGCTGTGGTCGCGCGCGACGCCGCCGAGGCAGCGCTTGCCGTTGTCGACAGGACCTTTGAAGGCGTGGTGGTCAGCGACATCCGCATGCCGGGCATGAACGGGCTGCAGCTGTTCGATCGCATCAAGGCGATCGACCCGGACATACCCGTGATCCTGGTCACCGGCCATGGCGACGTCGATCTCGCAGTGGCCGCGCTCAAGGACGGTGTCTACGATTTCATCTCGAAACCCTATGCCGGCGAGCGCCTTGTCGAGGCGCTGAAACGGGCGAGTGAGAAGCGACGGCTGGTGATGGAGAACCGGCGGCTGCGCGAAGCCGCGGCCCTCGCCACTGACGGCCTGCCGCTGATCGGCGAGGCTCCTGCCATCAAGCGACTGCGCGAGACCTTGCGCCAGATTGCCGACATGAACGTCGATGTGCTGGTCGAGGGAGAAACGGGAACCGGCAAGGAAGTGGTGGCGGACCTCCTGCACAGATGGGGGCGACGGCGCGCAAAACCCTTCGTGGCACTGAATTGCGGTGCGCTGCCGGAGACGGTCATCGAGAGCGAGTTGTTTGGCCATGAGGCGGGCGCGTTCACCGGCGCGCAGCGGCGGCGGATCGGCAGCATCGAGCATTCCAGCGGCGGCACGCTGTTTCTCGACGAGATCGAATCCATGCCGCCGGCGCTCCAGGTCAAGCTGCTGCGCGTGCTCGAAACACGCAGCCTCACTCCACTTGGCTCGAACGACATCAGGCGCATCGATCTCAGGGTCGTCGCCGCGACCAAGGTCGATCTGGGGCGGTCGGACCAACGCGGTGATTTTCGCGAGGATCTGTATTTTCGCCTTAACGTGGTGACGCTGCGCATCCCGCCGCTGCGCGAGCGTCGCGGCGATATCCCGATGCTGTTTGGGCATTTCCTGGGCAAGGCGGCAGAACGGTTCGGCCGGCCTGTCGCGAAGATGAACGCTGCGGTCAGCGATCATCTCCAGTCGCATGACTGGCCAGGCAATGTGCGCGAGCTTGCCCATTTTGCCGACCGTGTTGCGCTCGGCCTCGGTCCGGAAGATGGGACGAGGGCGGTCTCCGCGCATTCGCCGGAGCCTACGGCAGCATTGCCCGAACGGGTCGGCCAATACGAAGCACAGCTCATCCGCGACGCGCTGCGCGACCATAGTGGCGAGGTGCGCGGCGCCATCGATGCGCTCGGCGTACCGCGCAAGACCTTTTATGACAAACTCAAGCGCTACGGCATTGCCGCATCAGAGTTTCGCAATGGCGGCGACGCCGACACGCAACCATCTCGGAAAAGCGATGAACACGACGCTTGAAACGACGGCAAATCCCTTGCCGGAAGACCTTACCTTTCTCGCCGAAAGGCTGGCGGCGTTCAACGACGGCGATGTCGGCGCATCCGAAAGGAAGGCGCTTGTGGTGTTTGTGCGCGACGAGGATTGCGCGGTCGTCGCCGGCATTTCCGGTTACACCGCCTGGGGCTGGCTCTACGTGCAATGGCTCTGGGTCGATGAGCGGCTGCGCGGCCAGCATATGGCCGGCAAGATGCTGGATGCGGCCGAACAGGAAGCCATGGCACGCGGTTGCCGGAATGCCTGGATCGACACCTTCAATCCGAATGCCGCCAAAGTCTATCAGCGTCACCTTTGGAACGCTCGCCGATTTCCCTATCGGCCGCAGCCGCATCTTTCTACAGAAGAGGCTGGCGTTGGTCTGATCCATCCCGGCGGAACCGGGATGGACTGTCTTCCTGCCTGACCCGCAATCCGAACGAAGGTGGTTATGGTCCGGCGGACCGTTACTCGGCCGGAACCAGGCCTGGGTCTCCCATCGGGCTTGCTCTGGTTTCCTTGCGTGCCGACGCACGGGCGAGCACGCTTTGGCGGTTTACGGATCTGCGCTCGGCATCGATGCGATGGATCAGGATTTCCGCACGCTCGATCGACCCGAGCAGGGCCAGGATCGTGCCGCGTTCGGCGGCACCGGCATTCGGTCCGAGCGCCAGCGTGCGGGCACGCAGTTCCTCGACCCCAGGCAGATTTACATGGCCGGCCGGCATCTGCGGGCTGGAAATTCCGTAAGTAGGCAAGATTTCGCGCAGCGACGTGTCGAGCTTGTTCAGCGCGACGTCGACGATGGCTTGCGCCGGGTTGCTGAACTTCTCGCGCCTGACGCGGCGCGCCACCTGATGCATCGATTCCGTCAGGGCGGCCGTGAAGTCGGCTTCCTCGATCAGGCTGGCGATCAGATCGAGCTGTTCGTAAGGCAGATCCTCCTTCATCAGCGCGGCGGTGTAGGCGCGGATATCGCGGCTGAGGATGTCGGTCGCCAGATAGTGCTCGCCCGGATCCGACGGCGCCTTCTTGGAAGAGCGTGCGATGTCGAGGAACATGGCGCCGGCCTCCAGATGGCGGGCCGTCTCTTGCTGCACGGCGGGAATGGCCTTGGCAAAATCGCTGGCCAGTTTGCGGTCGAGGAATTTCGGCGTCGAGAAATCCTCCGCGTCGTCGGCATCCGTGTGGCCGACACGCGATAGCACCCGCTCGAACACGCCGATGAACGGGAACAGCAGCACTGTGTTGAAGACGTTGAAGAAGGTCGAGTAGAGGCCGACCGCGACCGGCACCAGGGGGAAGGTCTCCTTGCCGTCGACAATCACCGGAACGGCCGGATCGCCGCCGAAGAACTGCATGGCCCATTCCAGCACCTGGATGGAGACGAAGAACAGAGGGATGGTGATGCACACCCCGATGATATTGAACGAGATGTGCGCATAGGCGGTCCGCTTGGCGTTCTTCGAAAGGTTGAGCGAAGCCATCCACGACGTGATCGTGGTGCCGAGATCGGCACCGAGCGAGAAGGCGACGGCGGTTGTCCAGTCGAGAATGCCCGCCGCGCCAAGGCCCATGACGATGCCGATCGTCGCCGAGGACGAGTGGATCATCGCGGTCACGCCGGCGGCGATGAACACGCATTTGAAAAGGTTGAGGTAGGAGTCGGCCGTCAGCGTCTGCAGCAGCGCCATGACTTCCGGCAGGTTGCGAAGCGGACGCAGGCCGCCGGTCATCAGGTTGAGGCCGTAGAAGATCAGAGCGAAACCCATGCAGGCGAGCGCTATGTTCTTCACCTTTTCGCTTTTGGCGAAGCAGTAGACCAGCGAGAACACGCCGGCCAGGATCAATCCGAGCGGACCGAGCGGCAGGGCGATGAGCCCGTTGCCGAGCGTGGTGCCGATGTTGGCGCCCATGATCACGCTGATCGCCGGCCGCAGGGCGATGACACCGGCATTGACC
>NZ_RZPH01000013.1:0-15068 GCF_004022825.1 Mesorhizobium sp. M7A.F.Ca.CA.004.04.2.1 | reverse complement strand
CGCTCATCGCCGTCGACGACTGGATGACGCCGGTGATCAGCGTCCCCGCCAGCACGCCTTTGACCGGCGTACCGGCTGCCTTGGCGAGAAAGTCGCGCATCCGGTTGACCGACAGCGCCTGGATGCCGTTTGCCATGAAATCCAGACCGAGCATGAAGATGCCCAAGCCGCCGATCACCGGCACGAGGATGTCCTTGAAGATATCTATGTCCATTTCAGGCAGTCCCCAACAAGTCGCCACGACGACGCGGTATGAAGTTCAGTTGCTGCGCAAGGCAGCTTCGTTCGGGTCAGTTTCCGACCGGCAATTGCCTTGCCCAATACTGTTCGATCTGGCCAATGAGCGCTTTCGGCAGCGGCACATAGCCGAGTGCGGTGGCGTCGCCGGCACCTTGCGCGAAGGCGAGCCGGAAAAGATCATGCACGCGGCGATAGCGATGTTCCGAACGCCCCGAGACCTGGACAACGGCGAACACCGCCGTGCTGATCGGGTACGCACCATCTCCGCTGCGATTGGTGAGGGAGGCGAAGAAGTCGGTCGTTTCCCCCCAGGCGACGGAGGTGGCCGCTGCTTGCACGCCCTGCGGGTCCGGTTTGACGAACTTGCCGGATTTGTTCTGGACCGCTGCGAAGGGAAGGCCGGCGCGAAGAACCTGGCCGTATTCGGCGTAGGCAATCGCCCCCTTGCTCGCAGCCACGGCACGAAGAAGCGCTTGCGTACCTTCCGCGCCTGTCCCGAGCGGCCAGTCGATCAGAGTGTCGGCTCCAAGCTTCGTCTTCCAGTCTTCGCTTGTCGATGACAGAAACTCGGTGAAGACATAGGTTGAGCCCGAACCGTCCTGCCGGTGGATGACGCCGATGGCGAGATCGGGAAGGGCTATGTCGGGATTGAGCACCCTTATCGCAGGATCGGACCAGGACTTTATCTTGCCCAGATAGATGTCGGCGATCACCGGGCCGGAGAGGCGCAGACCTTGCTCCGGCAGGCCATCGAGATTGGCGACCACCGCGATCCCGCCCATGACGATCGGAAATTGCTGCTGGCCGTTCCTGGCGAGATCATCAGCCGGCACGGGAACATCCGTGGCGGCGAAATCCAGTTCGGGCTGCGCAAGCCGCATCAGGCCGGCAAGGGATCCGACCGGTTCATAATCGACGGTCCAGTCCAGCGTGAAGAAGTCGCCGCCGTCGGCGCGTGCAGCCTTGTATGTCGTTGCCCACTTGCCGATGATCGGCGCGGCCAGTGTCGACCCCGCACCGCGAATGGGCTCAGCCCGCGCAGCGGATCCGATCATGGCCCCGATGATTGCAAGGGCGAGCGCAGCTGCCGCCCCCGAAATCGTCGGCCGTGCACCGCGCAATAAAGCTAAACCTGCTGACAACATAAATTGAATCCCAACTATACTGCCGCCGCTATGCAGGCGCGCATCAATGGCCATACGCCTGCGAAATGAGGCGTCAGCTGAAAACAAGATCGCTGTTGTCTTGTATTAATTCTTCTTAACGGTTGGATGACAGTGGGTCCCGGCGGAAAAGCTTTTCGACTATTCCGAAGACCTTTCGACTGCAAAACCTGAGCAAAAAGCCGCATCGCCTGAAAGTCGGCCGGGCGGGAAAGGTCATCCCATCCCGTTCCGGGATGGAAGAGGCTCTAACTGGCGAGTTTTCCGCCCCGCATCGGCCGCGGTGCGCCGGTCGTGCTCGGAAAACTGATTGGCAGGCCGCGCAGCACGCGCACCGCGAGGAAGGCAAAACACTCCGCCTCGACCGCATCGCCGCTCCAGCCGAGGCTCTCGGCCTGCACCACTTCGACGCCGGCACGGCTGGTCAGCATCGCCATCATGGTCGGGTTGTGGCGGCCGCCGCCGCTGACCACCAGTTTTTTAGGACGGCTTGGTAAGAGGTCGAGTGCCTTGCCGACGGCTCCAGCGGTGAAGGCGGTCAGCAGTGCCGCGCCATCCTCCGCATCCAGCCCGTCCGCCATGGCGGCGCCGAAGTCGAAACGGTCCAGCGATTTGGGATAGGGCTTGGTGAGATAGGGGTGCTGCAGCAGCTTGGCCAGCCGCGCCTCGTCCACCTTGCCCGCACCGCCGAGCGCGCCGTCGCGGTCCATCTCGCCGAGCCCCTTCGACTTGATGAAATCGTTCAGCGGCGCGTTGGCGGGGCCGGTGTCGAAGGCAACGACATTGTCGGCGCCATCCCACCAGGTGATGTTGGCGACGCCGCCGAGATTGAGTACGGCCACCTCGCCATTGGCGCCGGCGCCGCGCATCAACGCGGTGTGATAGACCGCGGCCAGCGGCGCGCCTTGCCCCCCGGCGCGCATGTCGGCCGAGCGGAAATCGTAAGCGACCTTGGTACCCAATATGGCATGCATCAGCTCACCATCGCCGAGTTGCCTTGTCTGGCCCAGCCGTCCAACCTGCGGCGCGCGATGCAGAACGGTCTGGCCGTGAAAACCGACGACGCCGATATCGGCCATCGTCATGCCATAGCCTTCGACCAATTCCTTGACGGCTGCTGACTGGGCACGCGTCAGGGCTTCCTCCGCGGTGCGGAAGATCGCCGGCTCCGGCCCGTCAAAGTTCCACGCCCGCGCCTCCGTCAGCGTCTCTTCCAGCAGGGAGCGGATCGACGGAGGATAGGGCATCAGCCGATAGGTGCCGAAATCCTCGATACGTTCGCCGTCGGTCTTGATCAGCGCGACGTCGATGTTGCCGTCCAGCACCGTGCCGGTCATCAGGCCGACGGCCCAGATTGGTTCCATAATCGTTTCCTTGTTGAGCATAATCTTTTCCGAAAACCGTTTCCCACTTTTCGGGACCACGCTCCAGTCCCATTGATGAGATCGCCGACAGCTTTACGAAACCTGACGATTCTACCGCCAAAATGTTGGTCTAATGAATCCGGGCGGCGGGCAAGGTCCAAGCCTTGTCCCTTTCGAAGTGGCGGTCTCGGTGCTGAAGGCCGAGCGGCTTTCGTAGCTCCACAGGCGATATTGGACCGCGCAACGTCGTTTCTGCAGCCCGTCTGGTTCAACAGCCAACGAGATGCCACCTCTTGCCTGTCAGCCCCGAAGGCGCGACCTTGTCTGGTCTGGCGAACGCTTCCGCCGAAATCCGCAAGGGAGAGAAAATCATGACCTCATCCAATGTGGCCGTTATTGCAGGCGCGGGCGCTGGTCTGAGCGCCTCGCTTGCGCGCCTTCTCACCCGGGAAGGCTTTCGCGTGGTTCTGGCCGCCCGTAACGTCGAGAAGCTCAGCGCTCTGATCGGCGAAACCGGTGCTCTGGCCGTTGAGACGGATGTCGCCGACGCTGCGTCCGTCGCCAGGCTGTTCGACACCGCCGACAAGGCCGGCACGCTGGCGCTCGTGGTGTTCAACGCCAGCGCACGCACACGCGGCCCGATCGCCGAGCTCGATGCGGAAGCGGTCAAACAGGCATTGCTGGTCGGCGCCTATGGCGGCTTCCTGGTCGGCCAGCAGGCGGCGCGCCGGCTGCTTGTCCGGGGATCCGGTTCGATCCTGTTCACCGGCGCCACTGCCAGTGTGAAGGGCTTTCCCGGCTCGGCCGGCTTTGCCATGCCGAAATTCGGCCTGCGCGGCCTGGCGCAGTCCATGGCCCGCGAACTCGCCCCGCAGAACATCCACGTCGCCCATTTCATTATCGACGGCCAGATCGCGCCGCCCGGACAGGCAGCCGATCCCGACCTACAGGACCGCCGCCTGTCGCCGGACGCTATCGCCGAGGCCTATCTCGCGGTCCATCGCCAGCATCGCAGCGCCTGGAGCTCGGAGCTTGAGTTACGGCCTTGGGTCGAGACGTTTTGACAATCCAGACGATCGCCCGGCGGGAAGCAACGCGATCCTTCCGCTTTTCCTAATATATTAGGCAATGCTGATATTTTGTGGCGCTAAGCTGCTTGTCCGATACATAAAAAGGCTCAGTGTAATATACACGTTTGTTTAACGCGGGTTGTGCATGTTGCAGCTTTCCCGGGTTAATTGAGAACGCGCATGTCGGTTACACGTCGTACACTGCTTGCGGCCGGGAGCGGCGGGGTGCTGATCTCGCAAGCCCGCGCAGCCAGCACTCCGGGACAGCAGGCGGAGAACGCCCCTCAACCTATCGCGAGCGGCGATGCATTGCGCATCGCAATGCCGGCCTTCGCTTCCAATCCGTTCTTTCCGGCCGACGGATCGGGGGACGATGGCATAGACATGGAGTTGGCCCACGGCATCGCCGCGGCGCTTGGCGTCGAGCCGGTATTCGACCGATCCGCCGCAACGTTCGACGATATCGTCAGTCAGGTCAGTTCCGGACAGGCCGACATGGCGATTGGCAAGCTCAGCCGGACGCTTCAGCGCGGCCGGTCGATCATCTATTCCCGCCCCTACGCCATGCTGCGGCAAGGGCTGATCGCCAACCGCCTCAACCTGGCGCGTATCGCGCAAGGCAAACCGGCCGAACAGATCGTCCGTGATTTCTCAGGCGATCTTGGCGTGATCGAGGGCTCTTCATTCGCCACCTATGCGGCCACGACCTTCCCGCATGCGCAAATCCACCGCCTGGCAAGCTGGGATCTGATCATCGATGCGATCCGAAACGGGACGATCGACATGGCCTATCGCGATGATTTCGAGATCAAGAAGCTGATGGTCGACGATCCGTCGATGACGGTTGTCGCGCGCTCGATCACGCTGACCGACAAGGTCGATACGATCGCAGTCGGCGTGCGGCCCGACAATCCGCACCTCGCGGCCTTTGTCGATCTCTATCTCGATCTCGCGCGGGGTCAGCAGATTCTCAACACGGATGAGATCATCGCCCGCTATCGCCTGGGGAGCAAAGCCTGACATGGCCATCTCCGAGGTAGCCGGACCCCTGCCTTTCGACTGGCGCCTCGCGGCAAGGCGTATCCTGCGCTCGCCCGTGACGACGATTGTGATGATTGCTGCAGGGATATTGTGCGGCCTCTATTATCCAGACTTTGCCCATGCGATCAGCCCTGTCGCACAGCTCTACCTGAATTTCCTCAAGATGGTCGTCCTGCCCTATTTGGTCTCGTCGGTCATCTTCTCCATCACGGCAATGGTCCAGGATCCCAAATCGGTCCGCTACCTCGGCAAGGTGGGTATGGCCGTGCTGGTCGTGTCGTTCCTGAGCGTGCTGGTGAGCGGCACCCTGTCGCTGATCCTGCAGCCGGGCCAGATCGAGAATCCGCAGTCGCGCATCGAGCTTGGCGAGTTCATCAATTCGCAAGGCAGCGTGTCCACCGATCTCGCCTTCCCGTTCCAGCCGCCGCCCTCCAATGGCGACCCCAATGGCGGGCACTCGATCCTGCTCGACCTGGTGCCGAACAACGTCTTCAACGCGCTGGCCTCGGGCCAGACCATCCAGGTTTTGCTGTTCTGCCTGCTTTTCGGGCTCGCGATGGGGAAGATTCCCCAGCCTTCGTCCATGAGCCTGACCCAGGCGCTCAACGCGGTCTACCGGGCCTGCACGGTGCTCACCAACTGGTTCATCTGGGGGTTGCCCTTTGCAACTTTCATCCTGATCGCGGACCAGACCGCGTCGACCGGAACCAAGCCGCTCACGCTGATGGGCGGTTACCTGCTGGTTATGGGTCTTTCCTGCCTCATATTCGTTGCCGGGGCCTTTGCCATTATCGCCATCCGGTCGCGACGAAGCTACTGGACCACGATCAAGACCTGCCAGCCGCTTCTCATGGTGGCCATCACCACACGCTCTACGGTCGCTTCGCTGCCATGGGTCATCAACCTTTTGAGCGAGCGCCTGCGGTTCAGCCTGGTGGTGGTCGAACTGCTCGTGCCGCTGCAGGCGGCATTGCTGCGCACTGGCCCGGCGCTGCTCTACACCTCGGGTGCGCTGTTCATTGCCCAGCTTTACGGCCACCAGCTTGCAGTCTCGGACCTCGTGCTCGTCGGCATCATCTCAGCGCTTCTCGCGCTCACCACCGGCGGTATGGGCAGCCTGCTCATCCTGTCCCAGATGTCCATCGTCTGCGGCTACCTGAAGCTTCCCTTCGAGGCGGCGTTCGTCCTGTTCGTCGCGGTGGATGCAGCCGTCGACACGTTCATGACGCTGGCCAGCGTCTGCACCGTCGCGGCGAGCACGGCAATGATCGCTCCCAGCCACAGGGAGACGACGCAGCCTGACGCCGCCTCGGACCAGCTCGAAGCCGAGCCTGTCAGATGATCGACGACAGCATCCGTCCCCAGCTCGGCATTATCGGCGGTCTTGGGCCGCTTGCTTCGGCTGATTTCTACTTCAAGCTGACCCGGATGACCCAGGCGCTCAGAGACAACGAACATGTGCCTGCCGTGATCCTCAGTGTCCCACAGCTGCCCGACAGGACCGAAGCGATCCTTGCCGGCCATGATGGGCCGCTGGCGCCTTTGAAAGCCGCGGTCGCGACGCTCAATGCGCTCGGCGTCGCCCGCATCGCGATGCCGTGCAACACCGCCCACCATTGGTACAGCCAACTGGCGGCGAATTCGCGCGCGGAAATCATCCATATCGGAGATGCTGTGGTGACGGAGACGCGTCGCAGCCTGGATCAGGGCCGGGTTGCTGTTCTCGCCACCCAAGGCACGCTGGTCTCCGGCTTCTATCAGGACAGGATGTCGGCGGCGGGATTTGAGCTCTGCCTTCCCGCGAACACCGAGTTTCAGGCCTGCGTCGACAGCGCGATCAGCCTCGTCAAGGCAGGTTCGATCGCGGATGCGGCGGTTGAAACCGAGCGCGCGCTCGACATCGCGCAAGCGGCCGGCGCCGATGCAGCCCTGCTCGGCTGCACCGAACTGTCGGTGGTGGCCGCCAGCCTCAACGGTGTCAATGGATTGGTCGTCATCGACAGCAATGCGGCCTTGGCGCGCGCCTGTCTGACACGGTTGGGCTTCGGTGCCCAGGAAGCCCGCGGCCTGCCGACCGTATCACGGCTGCCGGAACATGACCGATCGATGCGCGCCAGCTTGGCCGCACTGGCCTAGCCCTATGGATAGAACCTCATAGCATTTCGGAACCCGTCAGCCCTGGCGCGGCACGCCCTTGGCAAGCAGGTAGACGAGATACGGCCCGCCAAGCAGCGAAGCGAACAGGCCGGCGGGCAGTTCGTAGGGAAAGGCCGCCATGCGCGACAGCCAGTCCGAGACGATCATCAGCAGGACGCCCAGAAGCATCGCTCCGGCGAGATGGACGCGGGCGCGGGAAAAGCCGACCAGACGGGCAAGGTGTGGCGCGATCAGGCCGACGAAGCTCAACGGTCCGACGACCATGGCGGCCAGCGCGGTCAGCAGCGCGGCAACGACGATCAGCATCAATCGTCCGCCGGCGACCGGCACGCCCAGCCCGCGTGCGCTGTCGGACCCGAGCGGCAGGATGTCGAGCCAGCGCGCGGCGAGGAACAGCGGCAGCGTCAGCGGCAACAGACAGGCGAGTGCTAGCCCTGCATCGAGCGCCGACGCCTGGCCGGTCGAGCCGCTCAGCCAGCGCAACAGGATGTAGGACTGCGCGTTGCCCATGGCGATCGTCGCGGTGATCGCAGCGCTGCACAGCGCGCTCATGGCGATACCGGCAAGCAGCAGCCGCTCGGCACCGAACTTTGCTCGTGCGGCAAGGGCCAGCATGGCAATCAAGGCCACCAGTGAGCCCAGGGCTGAGCCGGCGAGCTGCCAGCCAAGATCGGCCGTGGCGCTGACCATCAGCACGGCTGTCAGGCCGGCACCGGCGCCGGTGCCGACGCCAAGCACTTCGGGGCTCGCCAGCGGGTTGCCGGTGACCCGCTGGATGACGACGCCGGCGGCCGCGAGCATGGCGCCGGCGGCGGCCGCCACGCCGATCCGCGGCGCGCGCCACGCGGCGAGATCGGTTAACAGGTCTCCCCCAGCAATAGACCAGCCGTCCGGGCCGCGCCCGACGACAAGCGCCACGATGGCAGCGACAAGCGCCAGCCCAAGCAGAAGCAGGATGATGAGCCGGGGCCGGCTGGCCTTGCGCGGTGCTGCCCCCTTGGAGCCGAGATGCGGCCATTCGAGAAGGCGCAGCCGCGGCAACAGCCACAGCAGCAGCGGACCGCCGAGCAGGGCGGTGCCGGCGCCGGTCGGAATGCGTTCGCCACCGGAACCGGCGGCCAGCTGTACCAGCCCGTCCGTCAGCCACAGCAGCACGGCGCCGATCAGCGGCGCGGTGATCAGTTTTTGGCGCAGTGTGCGGGCGCCCGAAAGCGTGGCCAGCGCCGGCGCTGCAAGACCAACGAACCCGATGACGCCAACCTCTGCCGCGACTGACGTCGCCATCCACACGGCAAGCGCGATGATGAGAAAGCGGCTTGAGTGACGGGCGACGCCCAGGCTGCGTGCCGAGGCATCGTCGAGACCAAGAATGGTCAGCGGCCGCAGCAGCATCAATGCGGCAACCGCGCCGGCCGCCAGCCTGACCGTCAGCGCGATGGTCGGCTCCCAGTCCTGCTGGACCAGCGATCCGCCGCCCCAGATGAACAGCGAAAACAGGTAATCGCCATTGGCGAGGATCAGTGCTGCGCTGACGGAACTGGCGGTCAGCGCCACCATCATCCCGGCGAGCATGACCGACACCGGCTCCAGCCCGCGCCGCCAGGTCAATGCCAGCACCAGCAGCACCGCGGCGATGCCACCGGCGAAGGCGACCAGGCCCTGCGACCGCTCCATCAGCAGCGGTGCGTAAAGCGAGACGATCGTCATCGCCAGCTGCGCGCCGGCCGAGATGCCAAGCGTCGACGGTTCGGCCAGCGGGTTGCGCAGCACATGCTGCAACAGCAGGCCGGACGGGCCGAGCACGGCGCCCGCCAGCACCGCCACCGCGCCGCGCGGCAGCGTGCTGTAGAGCAGGATGACGCGGTCGAGACCGATGCCGCCCGGCAGTGGAGCCGGCCACTGCATGCCGACCCGCCATGCGAACAGGAGCGCTGCCACAGCCGCGAGGAGGCCCCACAGGGCGATTGGCAACAGCGCGGCACTCGTCGCGGCGTGATCGCTTTTAGTGCGCTCAGCCATGGGCCTGCCCGGCAAGGGCGGCCGTCGCCAGACGCGCGAAGCGGCGTGCCGATGGCAGGCAGCCAAAGTGGTTGACCGGCTCCAGGACGGCAACGCGGTTCTGACGCACCGCCGGCAGAGCGTTCCACAAGGCATTTGTCGGAAGCGAACGCCCGACATCCGCCGGCAGTGGCGAAACGATCAGGATCGACGCCTCGGGCACGCGCGCCAGCGCCTCCAGTCCGACGGGTGCCGCCGCGCTGTAGCTCGTCTCGTCGGTCCATGCATTGACCAGGCCGAGACGCGTCAGCACATCGCCGAACATGGAGTCGCGGCCAAAGGCGCGAAAATGCCTGCTATCGCCTAGGCTGATGACGAAGACCGGACGCCCGGAAGCGCGCGGCAAGGTGCCGCGCAGCCGCGCGATTTCATCAGCGGTCTCATCGGTATAGCGCTCCGCCTCGGCCTGCCGTCCCAGCTTTTCGCCCAGGGCCAGTGTCGCTGCCTCGGCGAGCACATAAGGCGGCACGCCGGCCTCGTAGACCGTTTGCGCAAACACCGGCGCGATGCGTTCGAGCATCGGGCGCTGGTATTCGTAGAAATTGGAGATCACGATGACATCAGGCGCGACGATGCGCAGCAGCTCGTAATTGGGCGCGCCGCGCAGCCCGAGATCGGTCACCGATTGGGGCACTGCCGGCTCGACCGCGATCTTGCGAAACTGGATCAGTTCGGTCGCCGCCACCGGCTCGATGCCGAGCGCCAGCAACGTCTCCAGCATGCCCCAGTCGATCGCTGCAACGCGCGGTGTAGCGGCCCTGGCGGCGACCGGTGGCAGCAATGCCGCGGCCGCCAGCGCAAGCACCTGCCGTCTGTTGGGCAGATGGATCATCACTGGCTTGTTTGGCAAGCTGTAACCAAGTCGACTACCAAGTCGTATGCGCCTTCAGCTTGAACGAGCGGCCTTCGCCATAGGAACAGGTCAGCGTCGTCTGGCAGCTCGACACATAGGTTTTGTCGAAGAGGTTGGTGATGTTGAGATCGATCCCCCAATTCTCCTTCTCGTAGCCGAGTTTCAGATCGGCCAGCGTGACCGCCGGCACTTTGGCCGTGTTCTCATTGTCGGCCCACGAAGAGCCAACATAACGCAGGCCGCCGCCGATCGAGATGCCGTCATACCAGTCGCTGCGGAACGTATAGTCGACCGAGGCGGAAGCCATGACTTCGGGCACGATGAAGGGCGTCTTGCCGATGAGCGCCGGGTTGGCGTCCTTGGTGATGTCGATGTCGTAGGCCGTGAATGCACCCGTGACCCGGAAATCGTCGGTCACGTTCACCTTGCCTTCGAGTTCAACGCCGCGAGAGCGCACTTCACCGGTCTGCATCTGCGTGAACAGAGTGACATTGGAAGGGACGTTCTGGCGCGTCAGGTCAAACAGCGACAGGGTGAACAGGCCATCGACAAAGGTCGGTACGTATTTCACGCCAACTTCGTATTGCGTGCCTTCCTCCGGCTTGAACAGATTACCCAACGCGTCGGTGCCGATGATCGGGTTGAAGAAGGTAGCGACGCTGGCATAGGGGGTAACGCCGTTGTCGAATTCGTAGGCTAGTCCTGCTCGCCCGGAGAAATCTCCGACAGTCTGGCTCTGTGAACTGGAGCTGCTGCTGTAGTAGGTCGGACGATTGTCGGCGTCGAGCCAGCCACGGTCGTAGCGGCCGTTCAGCGTCACCAGCCAGCCATCGCCGAAGCGCAACTGGTCCTGGGCATAGAAGCCGAGCTGCTTCTGCGTCAGGTCCTGGTTGAGGTAGCTGACACGTGGCGTCAGTGGCGAGCCGTATACTGGATGGAAGGCGTCGATCGGGTTGTCATAGTTTTCGTCGTAGAGGCCAGACGACTGGACCTGGTCGATGTTGTAATATTTGAAATCTATGCCGGCCAGGATCGTATGTTCGACAGGACCGGTCACCACCTTGCCTTCGATCTGGTTGTCTACCAGGAAGGTCTTGGCCGTGGTGTCATGGTCGAAATTTATGCGGGCCAGATCGGTAGGCCCTCCGATGGTTGACCAGCCATTCGGATAGACGCTGACTTCATTGATATCAGCGGCGGTGAAGCGGGCGTTAGAGCGCACCGTCCAGTCATTGTCGAATGTGTGTTCGAACTCGTAGCCTATCGAGCCCTGTTCCCGCTTGTAGAGATCGACGCTCGGCTCGGTGAAATTCGCATCCGGGTCGATGCGGCCATAATTCACGCCGTCCACAATGTGGTCCGTCACCGTCCCGCTATAGGGCAGGAAGCTGCCGCCATTGTGGTTTTCGTCGATGTGGCTGTAATTGGCCAGGATGGTCAGCGTGGTTGCTTCGTCCGGCTTCCACGTAATACTTGGCGAGATGAAGCCGCGCCAGCCATTTTGCAGGTCGCTGTAGGTATCGCCGCCGGCGACCTTGCCCGTCATCCGGTAGCTGACCGCGCCATCCTTGGCCACGTCGCCAATGTCGAAGCCGAGATAGACATTGCCTGCGTCGTTGACGCCGGTCTCGACATAGCGCGTGCGTTCGAAGTCCGGCCGCTTGCTGACATAGTTGACCAGGCCACCGGGATTACTGCCGCCGTAGAGTACGGAGGCCGGTCCCTTCAGCACCTCGATGCGCTCCAACCCGAAGCTGTCGACATAAAAGCCGCCGAAGCCGTAGCTGAACAGCTGCAGCCCATCCATGTAGGTGCCGGTGGCCGTCGCCTGGAAACCACGGATGTACAGCCAGTTGGTGTCGCTGTCGGGGCCGAAGGGCTGCGCGAAGACGCCGGCCGTGTAGCGCAAGGCTTCGTCGGCCTTCTGTGCGCCCTGGTCGTCGATCTCTTGACGGCCGACCACCGACACGGATTGCGGGATGTCCTTGATGTCGGTCGCCGTCTTGGAGCCGGTCCTGCTTTTTTTGGCGACGACGCCTTTAACCGGTCCGGCCGCGCCGTCGCCGGCCTCGCCCTCGACCACCACCGGTTCAAGCTGGGTGCTGGTTTGCACCGACTGCGCGAACGCGGCCATTGGCGGGATCATCGCGGCTGCGGCGACGCTGGCCGCCAGAAGCGCCTTCATCCGGTAAGTTCTGCTCATCAGGAAAGTCCCCGCCTGTCGACATTGAGATACTTGATGATTTATCTCAACTTATCTGCAGGTCATTGGACGGAATTGGGCAGTTTGTCCATTCTTGTCCAAACGAGGGACATCACGGTGTGATGTTGCGGAAATGTCACTGGCGACTGGTGCTCCTCATCCAGGCGCCGGGTGTCACGCCGACAATCGACTTGAACACACGCGTCAGGTGCGCCTGGTCGAAAAAACCCGTTGCCTCGGCGATGTCGCCAAGTGAAGCGGCGTCACGCGCCATCATCGCCTTGGCCCTGTCGACCCGCGCTTGCATCTGCCAACGATGCGGCGGCACGCCCGTCGCCGCCTTGAAGGCATGACTCATCGCGGTTTCGGACAGGCCGGTCAGCGCGGCGAGATCGGCAAGCCGGATCCTGTCCAGGCAATGCGCGTCGATGTAGTCGGTGACGAGGCGCAGCTTGCGGCGCGAGAGCGGCGACCGTCGCCTGGCGGTATCAGGCTGGTCTATCTGGAACAGGCTTGCGAACAAGGCATTGAGCAAGCCCTCGCCATAGAGATCATGCAGAGGCCGGTCGTTGCCGCATTCGGCGGCGATCATGCCGGCAAGCATGGCGATCCGGTCGTCGCGAAACTGGAAGCGCGACATCCGCAAGGCCTCGTGGTCAAGGCTGCGGCCGAAGCGGCGCGTCAGCGCTGCGGCGTCGAAATGCAGGTCGAGATGCCGGATCCGCCGTAGCCCCTCGACCCGGCCGCGGATCGGCACGCCGGCCGGTATGTAGGCCATGGAAAAAGCCTGGTCGTGGCGGCGCAATTCGCCCTTGGCGCCTTCGACGAAGAAAGCGCCGTCGCCATCCACATCGAGCGCGACGAACAGCCGGGGGTCGGGAGAGACGTAATAGCCTTCGGCCTTGTCACCGCATGAGACATCCCAGAGGTCGGCGACCACGCCGTCCCAGACATGCCATTTCAGATCGCCAATGACTGAAAAGCCCTCAATCCGGCTTTCCATGCGCGCAACGAAGGTCAAGTCCTGTGATCCCAACCATAACATGATAAAAACCATCATGTTTATGCCCGGTTAGCGACCCCACCGCAAGTGCTTTGCGGCTGCTCGAAAATCGGCCGGAACCAATACCGCTGGGGCCGTCAGGCCTCAAACACTTTCGAGGTATGTCTCGATTTCGAAATCGCTGACATTGAGCGCGAACGTGTTCAATTCCTGGCGTTTGCAGGCAACGAAGGAGTCGCGCAGGATGGCTGGAAAAATCTCCGCCACATGCGTCCCGCTCTCGAAGGCGGCGATCGCGGATGCCCAGTCCGGCGGCAGCTTTGCCGGCGGGAGTCCCTGGCCGTCGGTGCCGATCGGATCCCCTGGCGATATTTGTCTTTCAATGCCCGTCAGTGCGGCGCCCAATATGGCCGCTAGCACCAGATAGGGATTGGCGTCGGCTCCCGAAACGCGATGCTCGATGCGGCGCGCACCGGTTGGCCCGCCGGGAATGCGGATCGCCACCATACGGTTCTCATAACCCCAGGCGACTGCGGTCGGCGCATAGGATCTCGGGCGCAGCCTGCGGTAGGAGTTGAAGTGCGGCGCAAACACCAGCGTGCTTTCGGCCATTGCCGCAAGCAGGCCGCCGACCGCATGGCGCATGGTCTCAGAACCCTGGTCGGTGCCGTCATCGAAGACGTTGCGCCCTTCGCCGTCGATCAGGCTGAAATGAACGTGAAAGCCGTTGCCTGCGCGGTCGCCATAGGGCTTAGCCATGAAGCAGGCGGCAAAGCCGTGCTTGCGGGCAATGCCCTTCACCGTGCGCTTGAACAGCACCGCATCGTCAGCCGCCCGCAAGGCGTCCGCGACATGGTTCAGATTGATTTCGAACTGACCGACGCCGTTTTCGGCGATGGCCGTGTCGACGGGAATGCCTTGCGTCCGGCAGGCCTCGTAGACGTCATGGATGAAGGATTCGAAGTCGTCGATCTCGTCGATCGACAGCGCCGCGTCGGAATCGAGACGGCGTCCGGTCACCGGCGAGACCGGTCCGACCGGCCGCTGCGACTGCGGATCGACGAGGTAGAATTCGAGTTCCGTTGCCGCGACCGGGGTCAGGCCCAAGGCCTTGTAGCGATCGAGGATGCGGGCCAGCGCCCGTCGCGGGTCGCCGAGATAGGGCGCGCCGCTTTCGTCGGCCAGCCAGAGCGGGACAAGCGCTGTCGGATGCGCCGTCCAGGCCACCGGCAGAATGCCGCGCCCCGTCCACTGGCACAGTCCGTCGGCATCGCCGGTCGAGAATACCAGTGTGTTGCCTTCGATGTCCTCGCCCCAGACGTCGAGCCCGATCAGCGAAAAAGGCATGCGCAGCTTGCCTTCCAGCGCCTTTCTTGCCTGCTCGACGGGAATGCGCTTGCCGCGCATGATGCCGTTGAGGTCGCACACCGCGGCTCTCAGGCTCTGGATGTCGGTCCTGCTGTCAAGCCAGTTCAAAACGTCCGCAATTGCATCGCTCAATTTATGACCTCTGGTTTTCGAAGGTGCCGCAACCTGACCGGCTGCACTGTCCCTGACAAAAATAGCTTGTGAGTTTTAGGAAAACAGACTTGGCTGTCGCCAAGCGCTTTTCCTTATTTTTTCAAGTCACTAGCTGGTATATCGGGAGGCATTTCAAAACCAATTGCGCGATCTGCGGTCGCAACATAGAGGCTGGAGGGCGGAAAGCCAAGCACGAGCCGGTAAACCAGCGCGCAGCCGCTATCGGCGGGAGCGGCGAGCTCGCTGCGGTCAGATCTGGCGCGCGCAGCGCCCGAGCCACGCTGTGCAAAACGGTCATCACAAATCTTGACCTCGCATGCACTTGCACCTCTGGCCGCTGTCTGGCTTTTTGGGCTACCCATCGCAACGGAGTGATTCGCATCATGCCACTCGAT
>NZ_RZPH01000139.1:0-8988 GCF_004022825.1 Mesorhizobium sp. M7A.F.Ca.CA.004.04.2.1 | reverse complement strand
AAGCTGGCTAACGCAACGCTTGGCGGCGTCATAGAGCGGGCGGGTGTCTGACAGGTAGGAGGCAACCGCTTCATCCTTGATCCCTGACTTCAACAAGGCATCTGGCTGGAACTCGCGGGGGGTGTCCCATATCGAACAGGCGGGACGATGCACGCTTTCGATCGCTGAAGAAGGCGCTGGAAATTCACGACGAAATGGTGGAAGCGCCGCCCCATGCGCAAGCGGAGCCTCGTCTTGTCCGGAATTGATCCTGAGCATGCGTCGCCTCCAATGTTTCGTCGTCGCATCGATCCGCAGGGCCGTGCGGACTGTCTTTTCAGTGCATGAATCGGCCGCCGTTGACGTCGAGAATGAGCCCCGTCACGTAGTCGGACAGGTCTGAGACCAGAAACAGGCAAGCTTTTGCGATATCGTCAGCCGTTCCGAGCCGGCCAAGCGGGATGTTCACGACGATGTCGCGCCGCTTGTCTTCGGTCAGCTTGTCGCCAAAGATGTCCGTGTCGATCGTGCCTGGGGCAATCGCGTTGACGCGGATATTGTGCTGCGCCAGTTCGCGCGCCATCGATTTGGTGAGGCTGTGGATGCCGCCCTTGGCTGCGGAATAATGCGGCCCGCCGAAAATGCCACCGCCGATCTGGGCCGCGATCGAGCCGATCGAAACGATCGCGCCGGTCCGTCGGTCGATCATCGAAGGCACGCTAGCCTGGGCCATGTTCAGGCTGCCCCGCAGGCTGGAATCGATGACCAGATCGAAATTCTCCTGGGTGATATCCATCAGCCGGTCGGGTTGGCTGATGCCGGCATTGTTGATCAGGATGTCGACATGTCCGAAGCGGGCCATGACGTCACCAACCGCCTTGCGGCAAAAAGCTGGATCCCGGACGTCGCAGACGACGCCGATGTGTTCGGGGCCGATGTCGCGCGCTGCATTCATGGCGGCTTCTTCGTCGAGGTCGAAGATTGCCACACGGCATCCCTGCGCGGCAAACCGCCGGGCCGTGGCCTTGCCAATGCCGCGCGGCGACGCCGCGCCTGTAATGATGGCGGTCTTGTCCTTCAGCATCACGGCGTAGTCCTCCCCATGTTCATTCATTCGGCAGCCTCGGCCGCGTCTTCGATTTCCACGCCCGCCCAACCCTCGATGAGGGCCGCGATGCGCGAGCAATCGGCATCGGCCATGCCTTGCGTCATGGCGAACTGCCAGAACTGGCGAACGTTGGCGCCGAGCCACATCGGCACGCCCATGCGCTCCGCTTCCTGCATGCAGAGCGTCACGTCCTTGTGCATCAGCTCGGTGCGAAAATTCTGGTCGTAGCGGCGTGTCACCACATGCTTTGGATAGGCGATCTCCGACACCCAGGACCGGCCGGAGCCGGCATTGATGATCCGGAACAGATCCTCGGGCTCGATGCCGCCCTTTTCGGCGAACGCCAGCGCCTCGCCGACGATCACCATGTTGGTTGCGGTGAGAAGATTATTGGCGAGCTTGAGGATCTGTGCCTTGCCCACTTCGGGGCCGAGATGAACAAAGGTCTTGGCAAATGTCGCCAGGAAAGGCCGTGCCCGTTCCAAGGTGTGCTCCGACCCCGAAGCCATGACCGCCAGCGTCTCGTTGCGGACGCCTATCGGTCCTCCGCTGACAGGCGCATCCAGCACCGATACGCCGCGCCCCGCCATCGCATCGCCGACCTTGCGCGCCATTGTCGGGCCGGTGGTCGAGAGGTCGATATAGTGCTTGATGCGTTTGCCATGGATAAGGCCTGCCTCGCCCAGCGCGACGGCCTCGACGATCGGCGCGTTTGGCAGGCTGACGAAGACCGTCTCGACCGCATTGGCGACCGCGGCGGCGCTGTCTTGCCGCTTTGCTCCCTGCGCGACAAGCACGTCGACGGCCGCAGCGTTGGTATCGAAGATGTGGACGTCGAGCTGGGCTGCTAGAGCCTTGCTGACCATGGGCATGCCCATTGCACCGAGACCGACGAATCCGTAAGAATTACTGGGCACGCGCGCTCTCCCCGATCGCTGTAAGATGTGACGGCGCGCCTTCGTAGAGGCGATAGATGCCGGTGCCGTCGATGTCGCCGTGGCCGGCGGTGATAAGCAGACGAAAGAGCTGGGCGGCTTGGCCGGACATTGGGGTTGCCGTGCCCGAACTACGGGCGAGCTCCTGCACCATGTCGAGGTCTTTCAGCAGCTGACGCGCATAGGCCCGCGGCGCGAAATCATGTGCGGCGATACGTGGATAGAGCTGTTGCATCAGAACGCCGTCGGCATGGCCGTATTTCACGCATTCGGGCAGCAGCGCAGCATCCATTCCTGCCGCTTCAGCGAGGCGCACGGCTTCGGCCAGAACAGCATAATTCGTGCCGACCACGAGCTGCGCGATCATCTTGGCAACCGAACCCATGCCTGTCTGTCCGACATGGGTGAACTGCCGGCCGACGTCCTGGATTAAGGAACGGATGCGTGCGATCGCCCAATCCGAGCCGCCGGCCATGATCGTCAGATTGCCTTCGCCTGCCGCCGAGGGACCACCCGAAACCGGAGCGTCGATCCATTCGCATCCCGTGGCCGCTTGGACGCGCCAACCGATGGACCGGCAGAAATCCGGCGACACGGTTGAGAAATCCACCACGATCTGCGGTGACAGCAGAGCATCCGACAGGCCCGCTTGGCCAAACACCACGGTTTCGACTGCCGCCTGCGACGGCAGGTTGAGGAGCACGAGATCCGCGTCCTCGACACAGTCTTTTGGCGACGCAGCGCCAACTGCACCCGAAGCCATAGCCGCAGCTTGCCGGCCGGCATCGGCGTCGAAGACTCGTAGCTTGTAGCCAAGCCCTGCAAGGCGCGCGGCCATGGGTCCGCCCATCAGGCCGACGCCGATATAGGCAAGGCGCGGCTTACCGGATGTCATAGAATTGGACCGCATTGTCGTGGAACAGGCGCTTTTGCGCTTCAGGTCCGAGATCCGCCGTGATCTCCTTGTAGCCACCAAAGATCTTATCGAGCGTGCCGCACACACTGTCGACCGGGAAATTGCTCCCGAACAGGCAGCGCTCGACGCCGTAAATCTCGATGATCGACCTCACGATGTCGCGGTTGTTGGCGACCGTCCAAGGCTGGCCAGGCAGGCCGATGCCGGAGATCTTCACTGCCACGTTGGGCCGCTTGGCGAATTCGGTCATTGCCGCCTTCCAGCCGGCAATCCCCTCGGCACTGCGATCGGCCGGCAGCCCTGAATGCAGCAGGATGATCTGCGTCTGCGGGAAGCGGTCGGCGAGCGTGCACGCCTCGTGCAGATGCCACCATGGTGTCTGCAGATCGAACCGCAAACCATAGCTGGACAGCATGGCGAAACCTTCGACCCAATGCGGGTCGACCATGCTGCCTGGAGCGGCTGAGCCGGGCTTGGGATTGGATTTCGGCCTGTGACGCAGGCCGCGTACGAAGTCGAAACCGGCCAGCCGCTCCAGCACCCGGGCGCGGTCGTCCCGGTCGAGCCATGCCTGGCCGACAGCGACGTTAGGCCACCCCGTCTCACGACGAAGGGAGGCGATATAATCCATCTCGCCGATTGGATCATTCGGATCCCACTCGGCTTCGATATAGACCGTCTTGACAACGTGGTGGCCGACAGCGTCCCGCTTGTAATCGGCCGGCAGATACGGCCGGCATATCGAGGAGTAGTCGCCATAGCGGAATGGGATCAGCGGCCGATCGTTGAGCCACGGATAATAGTTCTGCTCGGGATTCCAGAAGTGGACGTGAGCATCCACCATCGGCATATCAGTCACGTCTGTCTCCTCTCCGTCTCGGGACGACCCGTCTCAGATTGGATGCCAGCTCCTCATCCGGCATCCGCAGTCGTCGCCGCGATTTATCGCGATTTATTCAGCGGCGGCCGCATAGGGGACGTTGCGCCCGCCATAGCGACGGACACGAACGTTTGCCTGCTCGGCATGGCCGGCGAACCCTTCAAGTATGCAAAGGCGCGAACAGTATTCGCCGATCATTGCCGAGGCCTCATCGGTCAGGACGCGTTGATAGGTAACGGTCTTCAGGAACTTGCCGACCCAAAGGCCGCCGGTGTAACGGGCGGCTCCCGCCGTCGGCAGCGTGTGGTTGGTTCCAATCACCTTGTCGCCATAGGCGACATTGGTTCGCGGCCCGAGAAACAGCGCCCCGTAGTTCGTCATCCGCTCGAGGAAGATATCGGGATCGCGTGTCATGACCTGCACATGTTCCGATGCGATGCGGTTTGCTTCACCGACCATTTCGTCCTCTGTCGAACACAGGATCACCTGGCCATAATCCTCCCATGCGCGACGGGCGACGACGGCAGTCGGCAGGATATTCAGCAGCCTTTCGACCTCTGCGATCGTGGCTTTGGCGAGGGCCTCTGAATTGGTCAGCAAGACTGCCGGTGAGTTGGGACCATGCTCGGCTTGGCCGAGGAGATCGGTCGCGCATAGCTCGGCGTCGACGCTGTCATCGGCAATGACCAGGGTTTCCGTCGGACCGGCGAAGAGATCGATGCCGACCTGCCCATAGAGCTGGCGCTTGGCTTCCGCCACAAAGGCGTTGCCTGGACCGACCAGCATGGCAACGGACTGGATGCTTTGTGTGCCCAGTGCCATGGCGGCTACGGCCTGCACACCGCCGAGACAATAGATTTCATCCGCGCCTGCCAGGTGCTGGGCCGCAACGATCGCCGCGGCAGGGCGCCCCTCGTAAGGCGGCGCAGCCGTGAAGATGCGCGGCACGCCGGCAACCTTGGCCGTAATGACCGACATATGGGCCGAAGCCAGCAATGGATATTTTCCGCCTGGCACATAGCAGCCGACGGACTGAACGGGGATGTTCTTGTGCCCAAGAACAACGCCCGGCAGGGTTTCGATCTCGATATCGCGCAACGCTTCGCGCTGATGCTGCGCGAAGTTGCGAACCTGTTCCTGCGCGAAGCGGATGTCGCTCAGGTTCTGTTCGGACAGTTCCGCAAGGCAGGCGCGTATTTCCGCATCGGTCAGGCGAAAATCCTTGCGGTCCCATTTGTCGAAGCGGATCGAAAGCTCGCGCACCGCAACATCGCCACGCGCACGGACATCTGCGATGATGCCCTCTACAGTGGCTCTGACGGTGGCCTGATCGGCTGCCACGGCGCTCGGGTCGCGCCCCTCTTTGAGTTTGCGGATCACTTGGTCGCCCCTTCCGTCGTCCTGCCTTCTAAGTAGCTGTCGAGATCGAGCGCCAGTTTGATGATGCTCGAATAGTCCTCGCCGGCATGTCCATTCTGGCAATGGATGGCGAAGAGCTCTGTTGCCAGATTTCCCATCGCTGCCAGGACTTTCGAGCTGTTCGCCAGTTCCTTGGCGAGCCGCATGTCCTTCAACTGGAAATCCGAGCGGAAACCGCCGGCAAAACCGTTGGCAGAGGGCACATTCTCCATCAGGCCCGGGAATGGGTGATAGCGCTCGAGCGCGTAGTTGTTGCCCGAGGAGTTGCGCATCACATCGCTGAGGATTGCTGGGTCGAGACCATTGGCGACACCGAGTGCCAGCGCCTCGACAGTTCCCGCCATGCATATTCCGGACAGAATGTTGTTGCAGAGCTTCGCCGTGTGGCCCGCTCCCGAAGCCCCGACATGATAGATGCGCTGTCCCATTGCTTCCAGCAGAGGGCGGGCATGCTCGACATCCGTGGCCTCGCCGCCGACCATGAAAGTCAAAGTGCCGGAATGGGCGCGCGGCGTCCCGCCTGAAACCGGTGCATCGATCATGCGCCGGCCGGCGGCGCGGGCGGCAGCGGCGATTTCCACGGTGACGGTCGATGAAATCGTGCTGCTATCCATCAAGAGCGCACCCTTGCGGGATGCCGCGATGACACCCGACGCTCCAAGATAGACGTCGCGGACATTGTCTCCGGTCGGAAGCATGGTGATAACCACATCGGCCGATGAAGCCGCCTCGGCGGCGGAGGTGGCACGTTTCACGCCCTGCTTCTCAGCCGCGTCCTGTGCGGCCGAAGACGGGTCGAAGCCAATGACTGGAAAGCCAGCTTGGACCAGATTGCGGGTCATTGGTTGACCCATATTGCCAAGTCCAAGGAAAGCGACGGTTTTCACTTGAGCATTCTCCCGGTCAGGCAGCCGACGTGTTGACGATGACGGTCTTCGACCAGGTGAAATGCTGGACCATGCTTGCCAGCGAGAGCTCACGTCCCATGCCGCTCATTTTCGTCCCCCCATATTCGATGTTGGCTTCCGCGACGGCAAACTGGTTGACCTGCACGAAGCCGGCGTCGATGCGCGACACGAAGTCGAACGCCGCCGGGAGGTTTTCCGTGAAAATCGTTGCCGCGAGGCCGTAAGGCGTGTCGTTGGCTTCCTGCAGCACGGTCTCGAAATCGGTAAAGCGTGAGACAGTCGCGACCGGCCCGAAGATCTCGTCACGGCAAACGGGTGAGCTTGCGGGAACGCCCTCGATCAGCGTCGTCGAGTAGTAATAACCCTTGTCCAGACCTTCGGGACGCTGGCCGCCGCAAAGGATACGGGCGCCCGGCGTCTGCCGCGCCATTTCGATATAGCGTTCGACACGATCGAACTGCTTGCGCGATACGATACAGCCCACCTGTGTCGCTTCATCCAGCGGGTTTCCAACCCGAAAAGACGGAATGCCGGCCAGGACGCGCTCGATCACCGCATCATAGATGGCGTCGTGGATATAGATCCGCGTACCGGCGGAACACGACTGGCCCTGACGCTGAAGCCGAAGCCCCTGCAGAATGCCACGCGCCGCGCGATCGACATTGGCATCAGCCAGGACGATGTTCGGATTCTTGCCACCGAGTTCGGCTGTGACTGGTATGATCTTGTCGGCGGCGTAGTGCATGATCAAGGCGCCGACGGCGCTCGATCCGGTGAAGCTGATCTTGCGTACAGCCGGATGTTGGCAAAGCAGGCGACCTGCTTCCTCGCCGAGCCCGGTGATTGCGTTCGCGACGCCGGGTGGCAGAACCGCCTGCAGCAGTTCGAACACCCGAAGCACTGCCAAGGGTGCTTGCTCGGCCGGCTTTAGCACGACGGTGTTGCCCGCGGCGAGTGCCGGGGCGATCTTGCTGGCAAGCTGCATCAGCGGTGCATTCCACGGAATGATCGCGCCAACGACTCCAAGCGCCTCGCGTCGCGTATAGAGCAGCCGGCCAGGATCGGGCGGATAGGTCTGGCCGTTGATCTCGCCGGCCAGGCCACCGAAATAACGCAGGATGTCGACCATGGTGCCGGCTTCATTGCGCGATTGGGTTGGAAGTGCGTTGCCAGTCTCCAGCGACGAGAGCCGGGCAATGTCTTCACGGAAGCCGTCGAGATGATCGGCTGCCCGCATGAGCAGGGCGCCGCGCTCTCTCGCCGGCGTTGCCGACCAAGACCGGAACGCAAGGGAAGCCGCATCCACCGCAGAATTGACATCCTCTATGCCGCAGCGTGGCGCAGAGCCGATGATCTCTTCGGTGGCGGGGTTCTCGATATCGAATTGCGCGGTTGTGAGCGCTTTTCTCAAGCCGCCGCCGCAGACGATCTGGCCCGAAAGTCGTCTCGCTTCCGTGGTTTGCGCGCCGATGCGCGCTTCAAGAGAGTCTGTTGCAAAGGCTTTCATATGAGATGGCTTCTGTCGTTTTTGATTGAGCATACGTATGCACTCTGTTAGACATTTGAAATGAGTTTGTCAAACAGGAGTGAGAAATGTCTGTGACAACAATCGGCCTCGTCGCGGGAGACCCATCCGGTGTCGGTCCGGAACTTTGCGCCAAATTGGTCAATGCAAAGGGGCGCCAGAGTGACCTTCGCGTTGCCGTCTTTTGTGGGAAAGGGAGCTTTCGCGACGGAATGCGAATCGCTGGACTCGATGCTGAAATCCCGGTCGTCGATGGCGTCTCATCAATTCCGGAGCGTGGCGGCGTGGCGCTGATTTCAGGTCTGGATCGAGGCGGCCACAAACCCGGTGTGGCGAGCGCGGAGGGCGGAACTGCCACGCTCGCGGCGCTGGAGAGTGCAGCAGACGCGGCCGGGGCAGGGCAGCTCGATGCGATTGTCTATGGTCCGCTCAACAAACAGGCGATGTGGCTGGCCGGTCACAAGGCGATCGACGAACTGCATTTTTTCTCAAATCGCCTCGGGGTTACTGGCTTCTGCTGCGAAATGAATAACCAGGGGGCTCTCTGGACGGCCCGCGTAACCTCGCATATCCCGCTTCGCGCCGTGGCCGACAACATCTCCGTGGAGTCCATCATTGCGGCCACGGTGGCCGGCGCCAGGGCGGTCGAATCATCAAGCGGCAAACGTGCGAGAATAGCCGTTGCCGGCCTTAACCCGCATTTGGGAGAAGGCGGCGCAATGGGCACTGAGGAGATCGAGATTATCCTCCCCGCTGTCGAAAGGCTAAAGGAGCTTGGATACGATGTCGCCGGCCTCTATCCGGCCGATACCGTCTTTCTGCGTGTGGGGCCGGAGAAGCTCGACTTGATCATCACCATGTTCCACGATCAGGGCCAGATCGCGCTGAAGACACTCGGTTTCACCAACACCTCGACCGTTCTTGGCGGATTGCCGCTGCCAATCGTTACCGCCTCGCAAGGAACAGCCTACGACATTGTTGGCCAAAATCGCGCCGACCCCGCCGGGCTGACAGCAGCGTTTGATCTCGCGCATCGTCTTGCTATTGCTGCGCGCAAGGCAGCATAACAGGCGCAAAAGCTGATTTGCGCAAAGGATCCAATGCATGAGACGGTCAACTTCGGTGGATGTCGCGCGGGAGGCTGGCGTATCGCAATCGACGGTGTCTCGCGCGCTCGCCGGCGACGGGAGGATTTCAGAGGAGACAAAGAAAAAGATTCGCAAGACGGCGGAGCGCTTGGGCTATACGCCAAATGGGATCGCGCGAAGCCTGCAGACGAAGAAGACGAATATGGTTGGCCTGATCATGGCCGATATCC
>NZ_RZPH01001400.1:0-1164 GCF_004022825.1 Mesorhizobium sp. M7A.F.Ca.CA.004.04.2.1 | reverse complement strand
GCGGCATCGGCCTTGCCGGTGGCGGTCAGCTTCAGCCCGGTGATCTCTCGCGCCGCCACGAGAAGGCGCTCGCTGTCGACCGTCAGTGACAGATCCGGCGCACTGGCCGGCCCCTGTGCGTTCAACGCAAAGGCGATGGCGCCCTTGGCATCCTTCGACAGCAGCGAGATGTCGCTCAGCGCGCCCTTGATGTCGGCGGCCACCTTGTTGTCGGCAAGGCTGGCTTGCCCGTCGGCGGTCAGCGCACCCGAGGTCAACTTCAATCCGCCTATGTTGATGCTGCCGTTGGGGTCGCGCTTCAGTGTGGCGCTGATCTCAGCGCGTTCGCCAAGCATGCCGCGCGCCGCCGCCGGCAAGGCCGACGATGGGGCATCCGCCTTCAGATTGAGGTCTATGGCACCGTCTCGCAGCGATACCTGGCCGGCGACCTGGCTGTTCAGCGCATCGCTCTTGAGCGAGCCGCTGTCGATGGCAAACAGGTCGGCCGTCAGGCGGCCGCTGACGGCTGCCGTGACCTTGCCGGCGATCAGCGGCGCGATCACCGGATTGTCGAGACCGACCTTGTCCACCGACACCGTGCCGGAAACCGGCCCTGCACGGTTCTTGAGATCGAACGCATCCGAATGCAACGCCAGGGCAAGCCCGTCTACCCTCGCCGGACTGGTGACGATCGAGGGCAGGATCGCGGAGACATCCAGGCGGGCCCGCGTGCTCTCGCCCGCCACCTTTGCCGACAAGGACTGGATCTCGATCTTGACCGGGCTCTCGGCGCTGCCGACAGTCAGCGGCAGGCTGGGGCCGGATGAGATGAGATCGAGCGCAAAATCGCTGGCGCCGTTCGGGTTGAGGGTGCCGGTTGCCTTGCCGGAAACCTTGTCGCCGGTCAGCGTCGCCTGATCGAGCACCACGCCGCCGGCAATCGTGTAGCTGCCGGCCGCATCGACGGCGAGCGGTCCGAGCCCGGCCTGCCGGGTCTGGCTGGTTTCGATACCGGCCAGTTGCGCATTGAAGCGGACGTCGGGAGCGGCCGGCGGTCCCGTCAAACCAGCCGTGCCGCTGAGCGTGCCCACAGCATCGAGGCCGGGCGAAAATCCATTGGCGAGCGCCGCGGGCAGTGCCGAAAATTGCGCCGCGAGATCGAGCGTCTGGCCAGCTGTCCCGGAC
>NZ_RZPH01001399.1:0-1165 GCF_004022825.1 Mesorhizobium sp. M7A.F.Ca.CA.004.04.2.1 | reverse complement strand
CAATGAGCGACTATCTGTGGTGTCAAGTTGCATTGGCGAACTCCATGCGCGCATCGCGTGCTTTTGCATTGAGAATGACGAGGAGTTTTCGCGCCAGCGCCATGCGGATGACCATTTTGGTTTTGCCAGCCTTTTGCAACCGTTCGGCGAAAGCTTGCAGATGAGGATCGTACCTGGCGACGTGCCGGGCAACGATAAAGAGAATGCCACGCGGCCCGGTGCGACCGCCCCGAATATTACGAGGTCCCTCGCGTTTGCCGCTATCATTGGCGAAAGGCGAGAGCCCCACCAGCTTGGCGATGGCCTTGTTGGAGACGATGCCGATCTCGGGGACCTCCGCCAACAGACGGGCAACGGTGCGGTCAGCCAAGCCCTTGAAGACGCGGAATGTCATGTCGAGCCTGGCCCACAACGGATCATCGTCAATCAGCGAGGCCACCTCGCCAGCCAGCCGCTTCTCCTCGCGCTTGAGGCAGGTCAGCACCGTGGAGAGACTGGCCAGCGTCTCGGCGTCTGTGGTGGCGCTCTTGCGCTGCTTGTTGACGGTGATGTCGCCGGTGACTTGGGAAAGCCTGGAAACCAAGACTTTCAGTCGCTGCTGCGCGGGACTGGGCGGCGCCGCCGGCACGATCTGCTTGACCGACGCGTAATGGGCGATCACGGCCGCGTCGATGCGATCGGTTTTCTCGAAGGTGCCCATTGCTTCGGCGAAGCGACGCACGCTGCGAGGATTGACGATGCCGCAAGGCAGGCCGTTCTCCCAAAGCCACAGAAAGGCCAACCGCTCATAACCGCCCGTGGCCTCCATAACCGCGAGCTCGACACGATGGCCGCGGCAAAACACCAGCAACTCGCCTAGTCCCGCTGCGTCGTTGGCGAAGCGAGCAAACGCAGCGCCCGGCCGGATATGGGCGTCCAGCCAATCTTTCGAAACATCAACTCCACAAATAATGTTGTTCACGGTAACCTGCCTTGTTCGTGCGATTGGAGCCAAGCGACTATTCGGTCGTGCGTGACAAAGGCGAAGATCCCAAGCTCATTGACGGTTGTAGCCGGAGGGGCAGCGGGCGACTTCGCCAAGCCTCGGGCCGGATGGCCATCCGGCCCGAGGCTCAATCGCTTCCATCGCACATAATCATCTCGTGCAGATACAAGGGGCGGCGCC
>NZ_RZPH01001398.1:0-1166 GCF_004022825.1 Mesorhizobium sp. M7A.F.Ca.CA.004.04.2.1 | reverse complement strand
ACCGAAAACGCGGCGGCGTCGGCCAGATGCTGCGTGGCAAGGATGGCCGGATGCTCGTTCGAGGCCACCCCGACGGCGGCGGCGAGGCTCGACGGCAACAGCTTTGCCACCGGCGAAGCGCCCTTGAGCTTGCCCGGCTCGTCGCCGACGATCTGGCGATAGAGCGCCGCACTTGCCAGCGCCTGCGCCCGGGCAGCACTCAGCGATGCCACCGCGGCGGCGCGTGAAGCGTCGGCCTGCGCGACATCGGTGCGCGTGCCTTCACCAACCTCGAAACGCGAACGCGCCGCGCGCGCCGTCTCGGTCAGGAACTGCAGGTTCTGCTCGGTCAGCACGGCGACCTGCCGGTCGCGAATCACGTTCATATAGGCCTGGGCCGCGCTGAACAGGATACCCTCTTCGGTGTTGCGCAGGCTTTCGACCGAAGCCCGGACCTGCGCTTCGGCGGCAGCGACATTGTTCCTGGTCTGAAAGCCGTCGAACAGCGTCTGGTCGATCTGGACGCCAAAATTGCCGGTGGTCAGCCGCACGCTTGAATTGGTGCCGTTGAGATGGCTGCTCGAATAATCGATATTCGCCGAGCCGGTGACAACCGGACGGTAGCCCGACTTGGCGATGGCGACGCCCTCGTCGGTGACGCGAACGCCAGCGCGGGATGCATTCAGCGAAGAATTGTACTGGTAGGCCTTCGCAAGCGCGCCGGAGATGGTTTCGGCTGAAGCGGCCAGTGGGGACAGCATGGTCGCCGAGACGAGAACGGCGGTGAAAAGTGACTTGCGAAAAGACGGCACGGTTAAACCCTCATTCGTTTTCCATGGGAACCGCGCCGCGCCTGCTTCTCTCATTGATCAGCCGGCGCCGCGTGTTCGATGTTCCCTGCTGCTCACCCCAAAGTGCCCCCAGTTTGGCATCAGCAGCGATCGTTCAAATGCAAGCGACCATGACAAAGCCTCTGCTGCAAGGCCAAATCATTCAGAATTCGAAAGCACGAATGCGTTCAAACCCCGGTAGTGGCTTAATTGCCGCATTAAATGCCCGTCTTCCGGTTACAACCCCCCCGGCCTTGAAAAAGAGACGAGCCACGCCGGAATTGCCCTGCCCTTCGACGGCGACAAGGCGGCCGCCCTCGGCGAGCTGGTCCAGCAGCGTCACAGGGACTTCCGCGA
>NZ_RZPH01001397.1:0-1167 GCF_004022825.1 Mesorhizobium sp. M7A.F.Ca.CA.004.04.2.1 | reverse complement strand
ATTGCAGATAGAGGCGCACGAACGGCTCGCCGCCGCCACGGTTGAGCGCGGTGGCGAGGTCGAGCAGGATTTCGGAGGCGCCATCGGATGGGCCGGCAACCAGCGGCGCAATCTTGTCGCCTTTTGCAATTCGGTCGCGCAAGGCGACGATTTCCAGCTTGCCCGGCGAAAACGCCTCGGCTTGGTCGAGCACCGACAGCGCCTTGGTCTTGTCGCCCTTGCGGACCAGGAACGAGGCGTAGGCCTGGGCGTTGCGCATCCAGGTTTCGGGAGCAGCACCGCCGGCGGCGGTATCCTGCATGGTCGCGGCATAGATCGCCTCGGCCTTTTCGGGCATGCCGGATGCATCAGCGATCAGGGCGCGGTGGAACGACTTGAACAGGCCGAACCAATCCGGCCCCTGCAGCTTGTCGATGGACGCCATCGCATCGGCAGGCTCGCCGGCGCCTTGCTGCGCCCAGCCGGACATCACGCCGGAGATCAACCGGTCGAGATCGGATTCCAGCGACAGCTTGAGCCAGTACTGCGCCTTGGTGAAATCCTTCTTGTGGAAGGAATCGACGGCGAGCGCCAAGCGCGAGAAACGCTCGACGTCAGGCACTTCCTTGAGCTTGTCGGCATAGACCAGGGATTCGTCGAAGCGCCCTTGCGCGATCAGCGACAGCATCAGGCTCTGCTGCAGGCCGGTGTCGCTCGGGTCGAAGGCCAATGCTTGCTTGTAGTAGGCGATGGCCCTGTCGAGGTCGTTGTCGCCCTCGGCGACCCGGGCCGCCAGATAAGCGCCCGAAAACGACGTGATCTTGACCGGTTCGGTGGTTTGCTTGGCATAGGCCGGCAAAGCCGAGATCGCCATGCCGGTCACAATTGCCAGCCTTGTCAGCCAGCGCGCACGTCCTTGCCGCATCATATCCCTTTCAGCCAGGCGCCATCTCCGCATCAGCGGGATCGGCGTAGACTCGATCTTTCCAGGCAAAGCATGGCCTTTTTGGGGTCGCGCTTCAATCCGCCTCGAATTCACAATCCGGGCACCCGATTAACAAATCATGGCGACAGGCACCAGTTTTCCGGTCTTGAATTTCGGTGTTGGCCCTGCGCGGCGCCGAAGATATCGCAGATTCGACCCTTGAGCTCGGCTTCGACCGCTAAGGCTCGGGGCCAATATCAACC
>NZ_RZPH01001396.1:0-1169 GCF_004022825.1 Mesorhizobium sp. M7A.F.Ca.CA.004.04.2.1 | reverse complement strand
CCTTACGCGGAACTCGATCTCGGCAATCCCAAGTGGACCGACGATGAAATTCTGGACTTCATGATGGCGCATCCGATCCTGATCAATCGGCCGATCGTGGTCACGCGTCTCGGCGTCGTTCTCGCGCGACCTTCGGAAGCGGTTCTCGACATCCTGCCCAACCCCAATATCGGGCCGTTCGTTAAAGAGGACGGCGAAGTCGTCGTCGACATCAAGGGCAAGCGCATTGGCTGAGCAGAACCACGTCGCCGATGACGCGCTGCCGAACGTCGACGAAGAGCAGTTTCGGCCGATCGATATGCAGGTTCTGCTGGACGCGCCCAGGTCCATTCACAAGCCCCGCGTGCTGATGCTCTACGGATCGCTGCGGGAGCGGTCCTATTCCCGCCTCGTCACCGAGGAGGCCGCGCGAATCCTTCGCCGCCTCGGCGCCGAGGTTCGCATCTTCAATCCTTCGGGCCTGCCGCTGCCGGATTCGACGTCCGCCGACCATCCCAAGGTCAGGGAATTGCGCGACCTGTCCATCTGGTCGGAGGCCCAGGTCTGGTGCTCTCCGGAACGGCACGGTTCCATGACGGGGGTGATGAAGGCGCAGATTGACTGGCTGCCGCTGTCGATGGGCGGAGTACGTCCGACGCAGGGCAGGACGCTCGCCGTCATGCAGGTCTCCGGCGGCTCCCAGAGTTTCAACGCCGTCAACCAGCTCCGCATCCTTGGCCGCTGGATGCGAATGGTCACCATCCCCAACCAATCGTCGGTCGCCAAGGCTTTCGCCGAGTTCGACGAAGCCGGCCGCATGAAGCCGTCATCGTATTACAACCGGATCGTCGACGTGATGGAGGAGCTGATGAAGTTCACCCTGCTCCTGCGCGACCGCTCCAACTACCTGACGGACCGCTATTCCGAGCGGGTCGAGAGTGCGGAAGAGGTCGCCAAGCGGGTCAACCAGCGGTCGATCTGAGGCACCTTTGACGGTGCCTGGGTTTCGTATTTCCATATTTTTCGAAATTTGGGTTGACGATGCGAAAAGTGCCGTATAGTTTATTTCCATGAAACTCGAAAAAGCAGCCTCCCAGCTCGAAGCGCTCGGCAACCCGACGCGGCTTCAGCTCTATCGCATCCTGGTGCGCGCCGGTGACGACGGGCTTGCCGTCGGCAGCGTCCAGGGC
>NZ_RZPH01001395.1:0-1171 GCF_004022825.1 Mesorhizobium sp. M7A.F.Ca.CA.004.04.2.1 | reverse complement strand
CTCTATGAGACGCCGACCGGCTGGAAGTTCTTCGGCAATCTGCTGGATGCCGACATGGCGACGATCTGCGGCGAGGAGAGTGCGGGCACCGGCTCCAACCATGTCCGCGAAAAGGACGGCCTATGGGCGGTGCTTTTGTGGCTCAACATCCTTGCCGCGCGCGGCGAAAGCTGCAAGCAGATCGTCACTGAGCACTGGGCGACCTACGGTCGCAACTACTATTCGCGGCACGATTATGAAGAGGTTGAGAGCGACCGCGCCAACGCATTGGTCGACGAACTGCGCGCCAAGCTCGGCGCGCTGCCGGGTACCAGCGCTCGCGGCATGAAAATCGCCAGCGCCGACGATTTTGCCTATCGCGATCCGGTCGACGGTTCGATCAGCGAGCATCAGGGCATCAGGGTGCTGTTCGAAGGTGGTTCGCGGGTCGTCTTCCGCCTCTCCGGCACCGGCACGTCGGGCGCGACGCTGCGCGTCTACATCGAACGTTACGAGCCGGACAAGTCGAGGCACGACCTCGACACCCAGGCCGCCCTTGCCGATCTGATAGCCGCAGCCGATGATATTGCCGGGATTCACAGCCATACCGGCCGCCCCAAGCCAAGCGTGATTACTTGAGGGTGGCGGTTCGCGCTTTCCCTTCTCCCCTTGTGGGGTTCGAAGGACGGGGCGAGACCCGTGGCTCGCCCCAGGGCGGTGGATCGGCGCGTAGCGCCGAGACGGTTGAGGGGTGCGCGAAGGATCGCTGTCCTTGCCAAGCGGGAACATCCCTCATCCGTCGCCTTCGGCGACACCTTCTCCCACAAGGGGCGAAGGGGGAGACTGCATGACCCAGCTCGGCGCCACCGTCACCCGCGAAGGCATCCGCTTTGCCGCCTGGTCGCAGGCCGCCCGTCGGCTTTGGGTCTCGATCTTCGACGAGCAGGGCAACCGGGAAATCGAACGGCTCGAACTGCAGCCGGAAGGTGAGGGCGTCCATGCGCTGTTCATTGCGGGCCTTGGCCAGGGCATCCGCTACGGCTTTCGCGCCGATGGCGACTACGCGCCGGAACGCGGACTGTGGTTCGATCCCGCCAAGCTCCTGACCGATCCATATGCCGTCGAGATCGACAGGTCCTATGTCTATGACTGGCGGCTGGCCCAGCGCCGGGCGAGGGCGCCGATACCGCAC
>NZ_RZPH01001394.1:0-1174 GCF_004022825.1 Mesorhizobium sp. M7A.F.Ca.CA.004.04.2.1 | reverse complement strand
GCTTCGATTTGATCGTGAGTGACGTAGACTGTCGTGGTCTTGAGGCGCTGGTGCAGTTCCTTGATCTCGGCGCGCATCTGCACCCTGAGTTTGGCGTCGAGATTGGACAGCGGTTCGTCGAAGAGAAAGACCGCCGGATCACGCACGATCGCGCGGCCCATTGCGACGCGCTGGCGCTGGCCGCCGGAAAGCTGCCGAGGATAGCGCGCCAGCAACGGCACCAGCCCAAGGATTTCGGCCGCGCGGCGCACGCCTGCATCGCTCTCCGGCTTGGAAACTCCTTTGAGCATCAGCGAGAACGCCATGTTCTCGGCGACGGTCATGTGTGGGTAGAGCGCATAGTTCTGGAAGACCATGGCGACGTCGCGCTCCTTGGGCGCAACGTTGTTGACGACACGTTCGCCAATCGCGATCTGGCCGCGTGAAATCTTTTCTAGGCCGGCGATCATTCTGAGGAGGGTTGATTTTCCGCAGCCCGACGGTCCGACCAGAGTGACGAACTCGCCGTCCTCGATGTTCACGCTGACCCCGTGCAGGATCTCGACAGCGCCGAATGATTTATAGACTTCGCCAATTGCGACAGACGCCATCGATCCTCCCAACAAATTCCCGCGACGTCGTCGAAGGAACAACGCTTCCGCTAGCGACAGCCCTGGCTCCTCCCAGGCTCACGCTAGGCTGAAACGGTAGCGCTACCAAACCGGGCTGTAAAGCGTTTACGGGAAAGCCGAACCTTGGAGGGTCCGCTTCGCGCCACACAATGCTCCCAACTACTCCTGCGTCCGCTTCTGCGTGATCAGGTCCAGCCGCTCGCGGTCGGAGCGTTCGCGTTCGTCGCGGTTGCGTACGTCCTTGTAGGCGCGCTCGACCATGTTGGTGCGGGCGGTCGCCGCGGCGATGAGGCTGGCTTCCTGCCTGGCGCTCGCCAGGTTCGCTTCCTGGCGCACCACCGCCTGGGCAATGCGGCGATGGTAGAGATCGGGAAACAGGGCGGAGAGCGAATCGGCCTGGTCGAAATGGCCGACCAGTTCCTTGGCCTCGGCCTCGGCGGCACTGGCCGCCGCAAGGAAGGTGGCGTGGCGGGTTTCGTGCAGCGCCTTCAGCTGTTCCTGAACCTTGACCAGCTTCTTGAGGCGGTCCTTGCGCGTGCTCATTTCTATCTCGCCAATGTCAG
>NZ_RZPH01001393.1:0-1175 GCF_004022825.1 Mesorhizobium sp. M7A.F.Ca.CA.004.04.2.1 | reverse complement strand
GTCCTGCGCCGCATCATGCGCCGCGCCATGCGCCATGCGCAGCTGCTGGGTGCCAACGAACCGCTGATGTGGAAGCTGGTGCCGGCGCTGGTGCGCGAAATGGGCCAGGCCTATCCGGAGCTGCTGCGCGGCGAACAGTTGATCACCGAGACGCTGAAGCTCGAGGAGACCAGGTTTCGCAAGACGCTGGTGCGCGGCCTCGGCCTGCTCTCCGAGGCGACGGAGACGCTGCATGCCGGCGACATGCTGGACGGCGAAACGGCCTTCAAGCTCTACGACACTTACGGCTTCCCACTTGATCTGACGCAGGACGCGCTGCGCCAGCGCAGCATCTCGGTCGATCTTGCCGGCTTCACCAATGCGATGGAGCAGCAGAAGGCCGAGGCGCGAAAGCATTGGGCAGGCTCCGGCGACGCGGCGACCGAGACCATCTGGTTCTCCGTGCGCGAGAAGGCGGGCGCCACCGAGTTCCTCGGCTATGAGACTGAAGCTGCCGAAGGCATCATCCAGGCCCTGGTCAGGGACGGCAAGACCGTGGACAGCGCCGGCAAGGGCGACGCGGTGGCGATCGTCGTCAACCAGACCCCGTTCTATGCCGAGTCCGGCGGCCAGATGGGCGACACCGGCGTTATTTCAGGCGAGGGCTTCTCGATCGAGGTTTCCGACACGCAGAAGAAGGCCGATGGGCTATTCGTCCACATCGGCGAGGTGGCCAGCGGCACGGTCAAGACCGGTGTTGCCGTCGAGCTCAAAGTCGACCATGCGCGCCGCTCCAGGTTGCGCGCCAACCATTCCGCGACGCATCTGATCCATGAGGCGCTGCGCGAGGTGCTGGGCAGCCATGTCGCGCAGAAGGGCTCGCTGGTCGCGCCCGAGCGCCTGCGCTTCGACATCTCGCACAACAAGCCCATTTCACCGGAGGATCTCGAAGAGGTCGAGCGCATGGCCAACGAGATCGTCGTCCAGAACGGCCCGGTGTCCACGCGCCTGATGTCGGTCGACGATGCCATTGCCGAAGGCGCCATGGCGCTGTTCGGCGAGAAATACGGCGACGAAGTGCGCGTCGTGTCGATGGGCACCGGCGTTCACGGCGCCAAGGCCAACCGGCCCTATTCGGTCGAGCTTTGCGGCGGAACGCATGTCCGGGCGACTGGCGATATCGGCCTGGTGCGTGT
>NZ_RZPH01001392.1:0-1176 GCF_004022825.1 Mesorhizobium sp. M7A.F.Ca.CA.004.04.2.1 | reverse complement strand
CATCACTGCCTGGAACGAGTTCCTCTTCGGTCTCATGCTGACAACCAGCCGTGCCGTGCCGATGACGGTCGGCGCGTCCTTCTTCTTCGCCGCAAGCGGCGGCGGCGTAAAATGGGGAACCGCTTCCGCGGTCATGATGCTGGGCGCCTTGCCGCCGGCCTTGCTGGGTCTTGTGATGTATCGGCAGATATCAGGATCCATGACCGCTGGAGCGGTCAAAGGCTAAAGCAAGACGAAGTTCGTCGTTCTGACTAGTTGGACAACCCTATCCGACAGGGCGAGCGCACTTGTCAGGCCAGGTGACTCGATTCCGAAAAGACTGATCAGCCGTCCGGACTGATCTGCCAGAATGTCGAAATCGCCGAACTGCAACCCGTTCGTTTTAGGCCGCAGCCCGCAATAGCTCGGCTCCAGTTCCCCGTCCCTCAGCCCCGGCCAGTAGCGTCGGATGGCCGCGTAAAATGGTGTGGCCCGAGTTGGGTCGACCGCGTAGCCGACCTCATCGACGGGCTCGACGTCCGGCCCGAAACGAACCGATCCGGCCATATCCAGCGTCAGGTGAACTCCGAGGCCGCCTGGTTCCGGAACCGGATAAACAAGATGGTTGAAGGACGGGCGGCGTCCAAGCGCAAAATAATTGCCTTTGACGTAGGTGACATCTGGGATTTTGCCGCCATGCCCGCCCGCAAGGCTCCGGGCAACGAGATGGGCTGACAATCCGGCCGCATTGATGACCAGATTTGCGGCGATCCGATAGCCTTCCATATCGCCGCCAAACTGGAGCTCGCAGCCCGTTTCGGCGACGTTGCCGCCGAGAACCGGCGCGCGAAACGCAAAGGTGGCACCGGCATTCTCGGCATCGCCCTGTAGCCCCAGCATCAGCGCGCGGCTGTCGACGATCCCCGTGCTTGGGGACAAAAGCGCGCCGGCAACCTCCAGTTCAGGTTCAAGCCGTTCCACATCCGCGCGGCTGAGCATCTCCAGGTCCGCAACACCATTGTCCGCAGCCTTGGTCCGGATCCCCTCCAGGATCGGCAATTCCGCGTCGCTGGTAGCGACGATCAGCTTGCCGATGCGTTGGTGCGGAATCCCGCGCGCTTCGCAATAGCGGTAAAGCGCGTTCTTTCCTTCGACGCATAGCTGCGCTTTCAGGCTGCCCTTAGGGTAGTAGATGCC
>NZ_RZPH01001391.1:0-1178 GCF_004022825.1 Mesorhizobium sp. M7A.F.Ca.CA.004.04.2.1 | reverse complement strand
CTGCAAAGGAGTCCAGCGATGACCGCCACCAGGAAAAAATGGTCGGCCGAGGTGACCGAGCACAGCAACGCAATGGATCTTGAGGATCACGTCTTCGAATCCGACGACGCCAGGAAGATCGCCGGCTCGCTGAAACGATCCGCCGAACACAGCCACAGGCGCAAGGCCGAGCCTTTCCAATCCGCCATGTCGATGCTGAATTTTTACATCAACCGCGCCGGCAAGAACTTGCCTGCCGCGCGCAAAAAAGTGCTTGAGGACGCCAAGGACGAACTGCGCAGCGCCTTCGGACGTGACAAGGATGATTAGCGGCGGCCGGCCCTACCGGGCGCGGATGACGCCGTCTGTGTTGGCGAGCAGTTTGCGCACTGCATTGCGCGCGGCGTCGGGGCGCTGCAAGCGGATGTTCTTCTCGATCGCCTCGTGCAGCTTCTGCGCGTGGTTGAGATCGTCGATCTCCCGCGTCGTATAGGCAAAGAGGTGATCGAACGCGGACTCGATCAGTACGCCGAGCGGCACCAGAAGGTCATTGCCCGAAGCCCGCAGGATGGCAAGATGGAAGCGCGTGTCGGCACGGGTCCGCTCCTGCAGGCTCGTCGCCTCTCCCATCTCCCGGCAGGCCAGGCTGATCTCGGCCATCTGCTCGTCGGTTCTTCGCATGGCGGCAAACGCGGTCGCTTCCGGCTCGATGATGTGGCGGAATTCCTGCACCGTCTTGAGGAACACTTCGCGATCCGGCGACGTCGCGTACCAGGCAAGCACATCGCGATCGAGCAGGTTCCAGCGTTCCTTCGGCTCGACCCAGCTGCCGATCTTGGGACGTGAGGCCAAAAGGCTCTTGGCCATCAGCATCTTGATGGCTTCGCGCACCGCCGAGCGGCTGACGCTGAAGGTCTCCGACCATTTCGCTTCATTGGGCAGGATGGTGCCGGGCGGATAGTCGCCGCGCACGATCCTGAGGCCGATTTCGCTGGCCAGCGAGGCGTGGACGCTGGAGCCTGGGATACGCGCGGCGTCGGCGCGGCGAACGCCGCCCGGACGGTCCCCGGAGACCGCCTTCCCCAACGATTTTTCCTTGTTCGGCTTCGCGTCCCGCATGGGTTCCAGAAAGTCCGTATTAAGCAGGCTGTCAAGCGCGGCAAGCGGCTTGCACCGCAAAGCCGCCCGCTGTGCACAGA
>NZ_RZPH01000138.1:0-9020 GCF_004022825.1 Mesorhizobium sp. M7A.F.Ca.CA.004.04.2.1 | reverse complement strand
TTCGGCCTCGCGGACCTTCTGCACGATGACCTGCTTGGCCGACTGGGCAGCGATGCGGCCGAAATCCATGGGCGGCAGCTGTTCGGCGATGAAGTCGCCGAGCTGGGCGTCGGGATTGCGCTCGCGAGCCGAGGAAATGGCGATCTGCGTGGCGTAGTCATCGACCTTCTCGACCACTTCCATCAGCCGCTGCAGCTTCATCTCACCAGTGTTCGGGTTGATGTCGGCGCGGATGTTGGTCTCCTGACCGTAACGCGAGCGCGCCGCCTTCTGGATCGCATCGGCCATGGCGGCGATGACGATCGACTTGTCGATCGACTTTTCACGCGCGACCGCGTCGGCGATCTGCAGCAATTCAAGTCTGTTGGCGCTTACAACCATCGTTTTTCTCCGGAGCTTGTTTGCCGGGCCTTTGCGCCCGGCAGCTCAATCATAGTTCCTGTTCGTGGTCTTCCGTGGCGTCCGCTTCCGCACCCGACTCGTCATCGTCCGGTTCGCCGCGGCGCTTCTTGGCTTCCTTGCGCGCCCTGTTGTCCTTCGACAGGGCATCGCGGATGAGATCGTCGGTCAGGATCAGGCGCACGTCGGCAATCGCATCGTAGGGGACACGCACCGTCAGCTCCTCGCCATAGGCTGCCTTGTCGCGCTCGATCAGCACATCGTCTTCGCCGGCTTCGGCGATCTTGCCCTTGAAGCGCTTGCGGTCGGCGACGACCATCGATGTTTCCATCTTCACCAGATGACCCGTCCAGGTCGTGAAATCCGATTTACGGACCAGTGGCCGGTCGATGCCGGGCGACGAGACTTCGAGGTGATAGGCCTTTTCGATCGGATCATCGACGTCGAGCGCCGGCGACACAGCGCGGCTGACCTCTTCGCAATCTTCGACGGTCATGGTGCCGTCCTCGCGTTCGGCCATGATCTGCAGCGTCAGCCCGTTCTGGCCCGACAGATGCACCCGCACGAGGCGGAAGCCGATGCCGCGCAGAACCGGCTGGACGATCAGCGCGATGCGCGCATCGATGCCGCTTTCGCGGATGATGCGATCGTCGCCCTCGCTTGCCGTTGCAGTCATTGAAGCCCTGTCGTTCTCTACCAAGTTATCGGCAGGTAATAAAAAAGAGCGGGACCGGGTGGACCCACTCTTCGTCATACCGACCAAGAATTTGAGGCTGATATAGACGATGACGGCCTGTGTTTCAAGCCCGCTGTGCTGGTCGGGCAACGCCGCCATCGAGGCGGCCCGCGCCAGCGTTGCATGGGGCGCATGGCGCCTATGCGGCGACACCCATGGGGTCGGCGCTGAAACGCGCCTATTTATGTTGCGCTGCACAAATGTGGCCGTGCGCCATACGTGCGCGAAAGGACATGATCATGAGCAATCGCAAGATATTTTCTGCAATAGGCGACTTCTTCACCGTATTCGGCAGCGCCGTGGCCGCTTCACGGGCCGTGGAAGCCGGTCGCAGGCCGCGCGCCGACGACCTGCGCAATCTCGGCGTCGAGCCTGCCGCCTTCGATCGCATCGGCCGCCGCTTCTAGCTTTGACGCAATTCCGGACGGAAAACCGTTTCACACTTTTCCTGGAATTTCTCTATGACCGCGAGCTTATTTCCGAATGAAGGTCAGATAGGCCGGCCGCCGGCCCTCACGAATGGCCTTGGCCTCGTAACGGGTGCCCGGCCAACCTTCATAGGAAAGGTGCCAGTCCGCCGCCTCGCAAGCCTGCCATGCGAACGCGCCATGCGCGCGGCAATGCAGCAGGGTCCAGTTGACATAGGTGTCGATGTCGGACGCGAAGCGGAATTTTGAACCAGGCTTCAGCACATGCGCGAACCGCTCGAGATTGACCGGGCTGACGAAGCGCCGCTTCCAGTGTTTCTTCTTCGGCCAAGGGTCGGGATAGAGCAGATCGATGCCGTCGAGCGAGGCTTGCGGCAGCCAGTCGAGCAGCCTTGTGGCGTCGTCGTCATAGACCCGCAGATTGGCGAGTGGTTTCTCGCGCACCGCCATCATCATCTTGGCCATGCCGTTGACGAAGGGCTCGACGCCGATAAAGCCGATCGAAGGCGCCTCGATCGCACGATGCAGGAGATGCTCGCCACCGCCGAAGCCAATCTCAAGGCGAACCGCGCTGACATCCGTCTCAAACAGACTGCTGAGATCGGTCGGCGGTTCAGCCGTCAGATCGAGCCGATATGTGCCAAAGCCGCTTTCCAATGCGGCCGCCTGCTGCGGACGCATGGTTTTGCCGCGCCGGCGACCGAAAAAGGCTTCGGTCGCGCGGCTTGGTCTGCCCTTCGGATCCATGGTGGGACTTTGCGGCGCCGCTGTCAGGCGGCGACCGCGTCCTTGAGCGCCTTGGCGAGATCGGTCTTTTCCCAGGAGAAAGACCCATCACGGCCGGCCTTGCGGCCGAAATGGCCGTAGGACGACGTCTTGGCGTAGATCGGTTTGTTGAGATCGAGGTGACGGCGGATACCCGACGGCGACAGATCCATCACCGTGCGCAGCGCGTCCTCGAGCTTTGCCTCGTCGACCTTGCCGGTACCGTGCAAGTCGACATAGACCGACAGCGGCTGAGCAACGCCGATGGCGTAGGAAAGCTGGATGGTGCAGCGGTCGGCGAGTTTCGCCGCCACGACGTTCTTGGCCAGGTAGCGCGCCGCATAGGCCGCCGAACGATCCACCTTGGTGGTGTCCTTGCCGGAGAAGGCCCCGCCGCCATGGGGTGCGGCACCGCCATAGGTGTCGACGATGATCTTGCGGCCGGTCAGCCCGGCGTCGCCGTCCGGCCCGCCGATGACGAACTTGCCGGTCGGATTGATGTACCACATGCAGTTGTCGGCGATCTTCAGCTCGCCCAGCGCCTCCCGGATATAGGGTTCGACGACCTTGCGGACCTTCTTCGAATCCCAGCTCGCATCGAGATGCTGCGTGGACAGCACGATCTGCGTCGCCTCGGCGGCCTTGCCGTCGACATAGCGAACGGTGACCTGGCTCTTGGCATCCGGTCCGAGCCTGCCGGCTTCACCGCTGCCCTCGTGGCGGGCGGCCGCCAGCAATTCGAGTATCTTGTGGCTGTAGTAGATCGGCGCCGGCATCAGATCCGGCGTCTCGCGGCAGGCGTAGCCGAACATGATGCCCTGGTCGCCGGCACCCTCTTCGCCCTGACGGTCGGAGGCATTGTCGACGCCCTGGCCGATGTCAGGCGACTGGCCGTGCAGCAGAACCTCGATCTTCGCGGTTTTCCAGTGAAAGCCGGCCTGCTCGTAGCCGATTTCGCGGATCGCCTTGCGGGCGACCGACTTGAACTTGGCCGGATTGACGACCGAATGCCCAGCGGCATCCTTGAGAATATTGCCCGCCTTGTCCCTCTTGAGCAGCGTGTCGGGAACACGCACTTCGCCGGCGATGACGACACGGTTGGTGGTGGCCAGCGTCTCGCAGGCGACACGGACTTTCCACGGGTCCATGCCGGTCTTCTTGGCTTCGCGATACACCAGATCGACGATCTCGTCGGAAATCCGGTCACAGACTTTGTCGGGATGGCCCTCGGCAACGGATTCCGAGGTAAAGAAGTAGTTCTGCCGCGTCACGGGTGTCCCCTCTTGAAAAACGATCGGCAGGCTGCCGATTTTGGCGCGCCACGTGTTAGCGGGGCGAAGCGCCGCTCGTCAAGCGGTGCTTCGGCTCTGGCATGAATGTCGATGCAGTTATCTTGTGCCACCGGCGGCAAGACGCCGCCGGTGCTGGCGTGATTGAGGATCAGTCGGGATCGTCGGCGGAGAGGGACTTGACCAGGTCTATAATCCTGCGGCGCACCTTGGCATCAGCGATCTTGACAAAGGCCCGGTTGAGCTGAAGGCCTTCAGGGCTGCCGCAGAATTCGACAGCGAAAGCCATCGACGCGTCCTCGGCAAATCCACGGCCCGCCACGGGCTCCTGGCCGGGCGCATCCTCGAAAAAGAAGGCGACCGGCACGCCGAGTATGGACGCTATCGCCTGCAATCGGCTGGCGCCGACGCGGTTGGTGCCTTTTTCATATTTCTGAATCTGTTGAAATGTGATGCCGAGGTTTTCTCCCAGCTTTTCCTGGCTCATTCCCAGCATGTTGCGGCGAAGCCGGATGCGACTGCCAACATGGATGTCGATCGGATTCGGTTTCTTCTTGTTGTCTTCTGTCATTTTTTCCTCGCCGAATTTTTTCGGCTTTCTCTATTTTTTCTTGCCCAAACAAAGCCGGAGGCAACTGCCCCAACAGAACGATCCACCGGCTTCGAGAAATTTTCAGGCACTTACAGTATGAGTTTCTAATGTGTTGGCTGTCAATTCACCCGTAGCCTTTGCCTTACGTTCAACAGCGCTGCCCCAACGGCAAACAGCAACATGATCAGCATTCCGTTAATGCGCCGTTGGCCGGGAGATATGAGCGCCTGTCCGGAAATCGGTATGTGGGCATCGATGGCGCCGCGTGCGTCGATCGCAAGCGCATCGACGATGCGCCCGCGCGGATCGACGACGGCCGAGATGCCGTTGTTGGCAGCACGTACCAATGGCAATCCATTTTCCACCGCGCGGATCTGGGCCTGCCTGAAATGCTGATACGGACCCGGCGTGTCGCCGAACCACGCATCGTTGGTAACGTTCACAATAAGCTGCGCTGACGCAGCGTCAACTGCCACAAGATCGGGAAAGATCACCTCATAACAGATAAATGGCAGCGCACGGATGCCATCGGGCAGCGTGATGGCGTGCCGCTCATTGCCGGCCGCGAAACTCATCGGCCCGGCAACCAGTTGCTCGATGCCGAAACGCTGGAGCAGATCGGCGAAAGGCAGGTATTCGCCGAACGGCACCAGGTGAACCTTGTCGACTGCGTCGGAGATTTCACCCTTGTCGTCGATCGCCACCACGGAGTTGTAGTAACGGCTGTCGGCATTCGCGGCCGAACCGCCTTCCTCGCGAACGACGCCGGCAATCAGCATCTGGCCGGATCCGAGCATGTCTCCCAGCGCCGTCAATGCGTCCGGACGCTCGGTGAAGAGGAAAGGCACCGAGGTTTCGGGCCACAGGATCAGCTGCGGCTTTTGATGGCCTGGGTCCGGCGCCTTGGCCGAGAGCCCCATCAGGACCGCGAAGATGCGGTCGCGCACCGAGGCATCCCATTTTTCCGACAGGTCCACGGCCGGCTGAACGATGCGGACATCCAGGCTGCGTGAAGCTGGCGGTTCGGGAGCGCCAAGCCTGACATAGCCGAAGCCGACATGGGCGGCGGCGAGCATGACAAACAGTGCCGCGCCGAGGCGCAGGTGCCGACGTGCCGCCAGCAGTGCCGGCAGTGCGAAGACGAACACGGCGAGCGCGTTCATGCCGATCATGCCCGTCACCGAGACGCTCTGCATCAGCAGCGGCACGGGCATGGCCGCGTAGCCGACGGCATTCCAGGGAAAACCGGTGAACAGGAAATCGCGCAGCCATTCCGCCAACCCGAAGCCGAAGGCAAGGGCGGCGATGCGGCCAATGTCGTTGCTCCACAGCAGCCGGGCTACGATTGCAGCAAAGCCGTAGAAAAAGGCGAGCATGAAAGGAATGCCGACCACCGCGAAGGGGAGCGCCCAGGCAAAACTGTCGGCCTCGACCAGCAGCGCCGAGCCGATCCACCAGAGGCCGGCGAGGAAATAGCCGAAACCGAACCACCAACCGACGGCAAAAGCCGGCCGCAGACGCCGGAACAGGCTGCCGGAAGCTTCGCCGGTGGCGCCGTCGAGCAGCCAGACCAGCAGCGGAAACGAGACGAAACAGGCGGCGAAGAAATCGTAAGGCGCCTGCCCAAGCACGGCAAAAGCGCCCGCGAGAAACGCCACGAGCGCACGCCGCCAACCCCAAAGCAGAATTATCCGGCCGGTGAGGCGCTCCATGCATACTTCCGAGTCGCGAATCAGGACACAAGATTTAACAGGCTGCGCTCCGCGCTCCAAACGGGCGGATGGCTGGCTGAGATGCACAGCTCCGGCCCTGCCCTACCGGTGCCAACCCTCGATTTGAACGCCGCCCAGCCGCTCGGCCTCCTCGCGCGGAACCGAACGGATGGTCTGCGTGAAGGTCCAGACATGGCCCTCGGGGTCGCGGGCACGATACTGGCGCTCGCCGTAGAACTGATCCGCCGGCTCCTGGATTATCTCAGCGTCGGTCGCCCGCGCCTGCTCGCAATGCGCATCCAGGCCGCCCTTCAGCCTGACATAGATCGACTGCGTGTTCCTGCCCGAGACCGAAGCCGGGCTGGCAACATAATCGCTCCATTCGGAATCGACGATGATGTAGCTGTCGCCGAATCGCATCTCTGCATGGACGAGTTTTCTCTCGGCATCGCTGACTACCATGCTGCGCTCGAAGCCAAATGCTGCTTCAAGCCAGTCCAGCTGCTGCTTCAAGCCAGTCCAGCGCGGCACGAGGGTCCTTGTAGAAGACACCGGACCCCAGACTTGGATGCTTGAACGGGTCGTCGACAGTCATCGGGCGAGCGTGAGGCTCACGCCTGTTCGGTGCGCGCGGTGGCGCGCCGGCGGCGCTCACCCTTCTGGCTCTGCACGATGCGCACGCGCTTGACGCGGCGCGGATCAGCATCGAGGACGTGGAATTCGAAGCCGGGTATGGCCTGCACCACCTCGCCGCGGGCCGGAACACGGCCAAGCGTGTTGAAAATCATGCCGCCGATCGTGTCGACATATTCGCCATGTTCACCGGCGGCGAAATCCCCGCCGATCATCTTGGCCACGTCGTCGATCTCGGCCTTGCCGTCGACGATGAACACGCCGTCGCCGCTCTGGGTGATCATCGGCTCGTCGTCGTCATGCTCGTCCTCGATGTCGCCGACCACCATCTCGACGATGTCTTCCAGCGAGGCGAGGCCGTCGGTGCCGCCATATTCGTCGATGACCAGCGCCATCTGGGTGCGCGTCGTCTGCATGCGGCCCATCAGGTCGGAGGCAAGCATCGACGGCGGCACGAACAGCACCGGGCGGATCAGATTGAGGTCGCCAATGGTGCGTGCGAGGTCGACCTGGGCAAGATCGAGAACCGTGGCAGCGGGGGTTTTCCTGGTCGTGCGGCCCTTCTTGACGCGCGCGATCTTGGTGATGTGGGCCAGCACGTCACGGATATGGACCATGCCGCGCGGATCATCGAGCGTCTCGGAATAGACCGGCATGCGGGAATGGCCGGATTGTTCGAAAGTGCCCAGGAGATCGCCGAGCGTCGTCGTGATTTCGACCCCCTGAATGTCGGCGCGCGGTACCATGACGTCCTCGACGCGCACTTCGCGCAGCCGCAGGATGTTGTTGAGCATGGCGCGTTCGCCGGGCGAGAAGGCGCCGGCATCGCTCGTCGTCTCGGCAAGCGCGCCGGCAATTTCCTCACGCAGGCTGGTTCCGTTGCGTTGCCGAAACAAGCCCAGAACGCGGTCGAACAGGGAGGGACCGGCAGGCAACGTCTCGCTGGCAGCGCTGCCAGCAGCAGAGGTACTGCTAGCGCCAGAGGTACTGTTAGCACCAGAGGTACTGTTAGCACCAGAGGTAACGGTACTCGGACTTGATCCCTCTTCCGACGTATCGGAAGCCTTGGTCGCACTGCCGGCGTCGGGGCGGGCGGCAGTTTCTGGTTTGTCGTTCATCGTCGTCCGGTCAATTGATCAGATGTAGTTACGCGTAGGGGTCGGGAATGGCAAGCCTTGCAAGCGCCGTGCGTTCGACGGCTTCCATCGCCTCGGCTTCAGTGTCGGTCTCGTGATCGTAACCCAGCAAATGCAGCAGGCCGTGGATGACGAGATGGGTGATATGGTTCTCGACAGGCTTGTCTTCCAGTGCCGCTTCACGCGCGACCGTCTCGGCGGCGAGCACGATGTCGCCCAGCATCGGCGGCAACGGTCCGCCTTGCACAAACGGAAAAGCCGGGAAAGACAAGACATTGGTCGGCTTGTCCTTGCCGCGCCAGCCGGCGTTGAGAACCCGGACATGGGCGTCGTCGGTAAAAACGAGGCTGAGTTCGGAACGGCCCGCCACGCCGGTTTCGGCAAAAGCCGCCTTGACGGCGCGATCGACCAGCCGCGTCAGGCTTGCCTCGTCGGGCCAGTTGCCCGCCTCAACCGATATGTCGATGTCGACGGGAACATTCCCGTCGCCGGATGTTATGTCCTCAGGCATGAAGCCGCATCGTCAACATCAATTCTCGGCGCCGAGGCCGCGCGCCAGCTTGGCGTCCCGGTCGTAGGCCCTGACGATTTCCGCCACCAGCGGATGGCGGACCACATCGCCGTCGTTGAAGCGCACGGTGACCGCGCCCGCCACGCCGTCCAGCACCCGCAAGGCTTCGACCAGTCCCGATTTGGTGTTCGAGGGAAGGTCGATCTGGGTCGGATCGCCGGTGACGATCATGCGCGAATTTTCGCCCAGACGCGTCAGGAACATCTTCATCTGCATCGGCGTGGTGTTCTGCGCCTCGTCGAGGATGACGGCGGCATGCGCCAGCGTGCGGCCGCGCATGAAGGCGAGCGGCGCGATCTCGATCACTTCGGCGGCAATGGCGCGCTCGACTTTGTCGGCGGGCATCATGTCGTAGAGCGCGTCATAGAGCGGCCGCAGATAGGGATCGACCTTCTCCTTCATGTCGCCGGGCAGGAAGCCCAGCCGTTCGCCGGCCTCGACCGCAGGCCGAGAGAGAATGATGCGCTCGACCATGCCGCGCTCGAGCAGCATCGCCGCATGGGCCACCGCCAGATAGGTCTTGCCGGTGCCGGCCGGGCCGATGCCGAACACCAGTTCCGACCGTTCCAGCGCCCGCATATAGGCGTCCTGGTTGAGTGAACGGGCATAGATCGTCTTCTTGCGGGTGGCGATCTGGGCGGCGGAAACCTTGCCCTTGCGCTCCAGCGTCGGCAGGGTCAGCTGATCGTCGGCGGCGATCGCCATGCGCACGGCGCCGTCGACGTCGGACTGGCCGATATCGACGCCTTTCTGGAGAAT
>NZ_RZPH01001390.1:0-1180 GCF_004022825.1 Mesorhizobium sp. M7A.F.Ca.CA.004.04.2.1 | reverse complement strand
GATCTCCAGATCGATGCCGACGTCGCGAAGTTGTGAGGCTATGATTTCGCCACCGAGGCGGGCATAGGCGGGCGGCGGCAGTTTCAGCTTCGCTTTGAAGCCTTTTTCGAGGCCTGCCTCTTTCAGCAATTCCTTGGCCTTGGCGACATCATGCTGGTAGCGGCCGGTGAGGTCGACATAATCCTTGCTGGCCGGCGACATGTGCGAGCCGATCGGCTGGCCGAGGCCGGCCGAGGCGCCGTCGATGATCGCCTTGCGATCGAGCGCGTAGGAGATCGCCTGCCTCACCTGCAACTTGTCGAAAGGAGGCTTCTTGTTGTTGATCGACAGGATGGTCTCACCCTCGGTCGAGCCGATCACCACCTTGAAGCGCGGATCGTCCTTGATCTGCGCGAGGCTGTCGGCATCGAAGAACGGGAAAGCCTGGATGTCGCCGGAAAGCAGGGCCGGCACATAGGCCGCGGCATCGGGCACGATGCGGAATTCGGCCTTGTCGAGGGACGCCGGTGTGCCCCAGTAATTGTCCGATTTGACCAGCGTGATCGACGATCCCTTGGCCCAGCTCTGGAACTTGAACGGGCCGGTGCCGATCGGTTTCTCCTTGTTGGTCTCTGCCGATTCCGGCGCCACGATCACCGCGTCACCCCAGCCCATATTGTAGAGGAAGGATCCCTGCGGGTTCTTCAGCGTCACTTTGACGGTCGCCGGATCGACGACGTCTATCGTATCGATGGCCGCGAATAGGCCCTTTTGCGCGTTGACCGAATTTTCGGCGCGGGCTCGATCGAGCGAGAATTTCACGTCGCCGGCATCGAAGTCGGTGCCGTCATGGAATTTCACGCCGGTGTGCAGCTTGACGGTGTAGACCTTTCCATCATCGGAAATGGTCCAGCTTTCGGCCAGATCCGGCAGCACCTCGCCAGTGGGCCCGATGCGTGTCAGGCCCTCGAACACATTGGCATATAGAACCTCGTCGATTGCCGCGGCGGCACCTGCGGTCGGATCGAGATGCGGGGGTTCGAGCGGAATGCCGATGACCAGGTCGGTCCGCGCGGCAAACGCGGAAGCGCCGGCGGCCAGCGACAGCACCGCGGCCGCCAGGATGGTTTTCCACAGTTTCATCGTGCGACTCCCCATGCGTTTCAGACACGTGCTCGAACCCGGGCGATAGAAGCGTGAT
>NZ_RZPH01001389.1:0-1183 GCF_004022825.1 Mesorhizobium sp. M7A.F.Ca.CA.004.04.2.1 | reverse complement strand
GCATAGACGCCCTTCAGGTCCGCTCCGGCGGTTCTCTGGGTGAACAGGCTGATGGTGCCGTTGATGCCGAAATCGGCGACGCGATTTGCAACCAGCGTGCCCGCACCGGTATCGCTGTAAGGCAGGATGTCGACCTCGAGCCCGGCCTCGCGATAGAAGCCCTTGTCGCGGGCGACGAACAGTCCGATGTGGTTGGTGTTGACAGTCCAGTCGAGGGCAACGGTGACCTTTTGTGCCGATTGTGCTTGGGCTCGCCCCGATCCGGCAACGAGCGGAAGGCCTGTGGCAAGGGTCAGCAACAAGGCCTGCCGGCGCGTCAAGTCAGTCATGATCGTGTCCTTTGGATGGGGTGGCGTTGAGGATGATGTCGAGAATCTCGGCCTCGAGCGTACTTGCCTGGCGCGCGGCATCGCCGCCAAGGCTGCGCGGGCGCGGCAGCGGCACCTTGATTTCACGCACGATGCGGGCCGGGCGCGCCGACAGCAGATAGATGCGGTCGGACAGGAACACGGCTTCGCGCACGTCATGGGTGATCAGGAGCGCCGTCCAGCGATGATGCCGCCACATCTGTTCCAGCCAGCGCTGCATGGCCGTGCGGGTCAGCGCGTCGAGCGCGCCGAACGGCTCGTCGAGCAAAAGCATGTCGCGTTGCTGCACCACCGTGCGCAGCAAGGCCGCGCGCTGGCGCATACCGCCGGACAGTTGCGCTGGAAAATGCCGCTCGAAGCCGGCAAGCCCGAATTCGGCAAACAACGGCGCAACGCGCGCCCGCGCCGCCTGTCTCCTCATGCCTTGCACTTCGAGCCCGAGCGTTGCGTTGTCGAGGATGCGCCGCCACGGCATCAGCGCGTCACGCTGCGGCATGAAAGCGAAATGCCTGCCGTGGTCGTCGAGCGTCGCGCCGTCAAACAACATCTCGCCCTCGCCATGCTCGGCGCCGGTCAGAAGCTGGAAGAGTGTCGATTTGCCGGCGCCCGAGGGTCCAAGGATCGAGACGAATTCACCAGCGCCGACGCTAAGCGAAATATCGGCCAGCACGTCGAGCCCACCGAACGCCTTGCGCACATACCGCAGTTCGAGCCGGCTCATCGCCAGGGCCCCTTCCCGACGGTTTCCTTGCCGGCCCGCTCCCAGGGCATCGCAAGGCGCTGCAGCAGTACAGTCAACCCGAACAGGACAAGGG
>NZ_RZPH01001388.1:0-1185 GCF_004022825.1 Mesorhizobium sp. M7A.F.Ca.CA.004.04.2.1 | reverse complement strand
CGATGACACTGATCGTTGCCACCAGCGGCGTCGATTTCAACTGCAGCACGGTCTCGCCGGTCAGCGTCGGCAGCGCCCGGTAGATGGCCTGCGGCAGCCAGATCCGCCGGAATGCCTTCCAGCGGCTCATGCCGAAGGCACGCGCCGCCTCCAGTTGTCCCTTGGGCACACCGGCAAAGGCGCCACGCATCACCTCGCCCTCATAGCCGGCGAAAGACAGGGTCAACGCCAGCACGCCATAGGGCCAGGCTTGCCTGAGATATGGCCACATCCAGGATTCGCGGATCCACGGATATTGCGGGAACAGCGAACCCAGGCCGTAATAGAGCAGCCAGAGCTGGATCAGCAGCGGCGTGCCCCGGATCACCGTGCAGAACACCTTGGCAGGCGCGGCGAACCAGAATGAGCCGGCGGCTTGCGCCAGCCCGAGCGGCACGGCGAGCAGAAAGCCCAGCACGCAGGTGACGGCCAGGATCCACAGCGACCGCCAGATGCCGATCAAGCCCATTTCATAATATTGCGGCAGCCAGTCCCAGCGCATGAAAAAGGCAGCCGACAAAACAAGGCCCAGTGCGATCAGGATCAGCACGATGCGGTGCGGCTGCAGCCACAGCGATGTTCGCGCGACGACGTTGATGATGGCAGCCTCGTTGGCCATCAGCGCGCCTCCTTGAGCGAAGGCATGCCGCGCCGCGACCAGGTCTCGACCCGGCCGATGACGAGGTTGGAGAACAGCGACAAAAGCAGATAGAGCACGCCCGCCGCGAAAAAGAAGGTGAAATAGGCTTTGGTGACACCCGCCGCCTGCCGCGTCGCCAGCGCCAGTTCGTAGAAGCCGACGACCGCCAATAGCGCGGTATCCTTGGTGGCGATCAGCCAGAGATTGGCGAGGCCCGGTATGGCGAAGGGCAGCATTGACGGCAAGGTGATGCGCCGCAACAGCAGGCCCGGAGACATTCCATAGGCGCGGGCGGCCTCGATCTGGCCCTGCGGAATGGCCAGGATCGCGCCGCGTATCACCTCTGTCGAATAGGCGCCCTGGACGAAGCCGAGCACGGCGATGCCGGCGGCAAGGCCGCTCACGTCGACGCGCTGATAGCCCATGGCCGTCAGCGCCTGATTGATCAGGTCGGTTCCGGCGTAATAGAGCAGCAGGATCAGCACCAGTTCGGGCACAGCCCGCAC
>NZ_RZPH01001387.1:0-1188 GCF_004022825.1 Mesorhizobium sp. M7A.F.Ca.CA.004.04.2.1 | reverse complement strand
GTGAAGCACAGGCAGCACTCGATGCCTGCTTCGACGGTTCCTTCGGCGCCGCTGGCGCGGAAGTTGTGGTCGAGGAGTTCATGACCGGCGAGGAGGCGAGTTTCTTCTGCCTCTGCGACGGCACCACCGCACTGCCCTTCGGTACCGCGCAGGACCACAAGCGCGTCGGCGACGGCGACACCGGTCCCAACACCGGTGGCATGGGCGCCTATTCGCCGGCACCGGTGATGACGCCGGAACTGGTCGCGCGCACCATGCGCGAGATCATCGAGCCGACCATGCGCGGCATGGCCGAACTGGGGGCGCCGTTCTCCGGCGTGCTGTTTGCCGGGCTGATGATCACCGACAAGGGACCGAAGCTGATCGAATACAACACCCGTTTTGGCGATCCGGAATGCCAGGTGCTGATGATGCGGCTGAAGGATGATCTGCTGGTCCTGCTCAACGCGGCGACCGACGGCCAGCTTGCGCATACTTCGGTGCGCTGGCGCGACGAGGCCGCGCTCACCGTAGTAATGGCGGCGAGAGGCTATCCCGGCACGCCGGAAAAAGGCTCGGTCATCCGCGGCGTCGAAGACGCGGCGAGCGACGGCGTCCAGATCTTCCACGCCGGTACCGCCATCAATGGCGGCGCGCTGGTTGCCAATGGCGGCCGCGTCCTCAACGTGACGGCATCAGGCGCCACGGTCGGCGAGGCACAGAAACGAGCCTATGCCGCGCTTGACCGCATCGATTGGCCGGACGGGTTCTGCCGCCGCGATATCGGCTGGCAGGCCGTAGCGCGCGAACAGGGAACCTGAAGTTCCGCATTGGCTCACCGCTGGCCGCGATCGAGTTCGGTGGAAGCGGTGCTGAGTGGATCGGACACGGCAAAGGCAGCGTCGAGTTGTGCGGGTGAACGCCGTTCGGTCCGCTTCCAGGCGACATATTGGACAATGCCGAAGCTTGGCCGTCGCGGCACCGTCTTCACGACTGGCATGCGGAAGCCGTCGCGGAAACGGGACCAGCGTGTGCCCAACGCTGTAACCATGTCCTCGAGAGTCGGCGGCGCGGCCACAGACGCATAGGTGATGGTGACATTGCCGGCGAGGCCGGCCTCGCGTGAAACCGGTAGCGGTATCGAGGCGAGATAGTCCGGCGGCACGTCGATAAGCCCACCGAACGGCCATTGCGCGCGCAGCGTGGCGG
>NZ_RZPH01001386.1:0-1190 GCF_004022825.1 Mesorhizobium sp. M7A.F.Ca.CA.004.04.2.1 | reverse complement strand
GGATCGAGTGGTTGTCGTCCGAGATCAGCGACACCATCAGCGCGCCGTCGTCGCGGCTCCAGACGTCGAGCCCTTCCATATTGTCGATCTGGTAGTCCATGTCGGCCTCCAGCAGCACCGGCCCGTCGGCGACCGCGCCCTTCTCGACGCTTTCGCCGTAGATGCGCCGCAGCCGCATCTTGACGCCGCTGGCCATCGAGAAACTGCGCTCCAGAAGCAACAGATCACCATCGGGCAGGAAGGCGCCGTCGGTGATGTCGAAATCGCCATTGCGCTTGACGGTGAAGACGCCCTTGTGCGGCCCATCGATGATGGCGGCATAGATGTTGCCGGCCTTGTCCAGGCTCTTCTCGGAGACCACGACCAGGCCGCCCTCATGCTGGCCGTTGGCATTGGCGTGGGTGACGGTCTCGAAGCCGCGATTCTGGCGCAGCTCGCGGGCCGGCACGACGAAATCCAGCGGCTTGAACGGCGCCTTCATGTCGTTGGGATCGATCTTGAACTGGGCGACGCGGTGGCTGCGCTCGAAGCCGACGGTGGCGATGCCGTCCTTGACCGCGAGACCTTCCGCATCGACCTCCCATTTCCTGTCGATCGGCCGGCCGGTCTGGTCGACCATCTGCTGCATGCGGAAATTCTGGATGCCGGAGGGTCGCTTTTCCGCGTCGCGGACCACCGTGCCGAAGAACCAGAAGCCGGTGTCGGCAACGCCGATGAAGTCACCGCCGGCTGTCAGGAAGCGGAAGGCTGACAGCGCGCCGAAATCGCGTGTCGGCGAGGTCATCTCCAGCCCGCCGACGAATTCGAAAGCGCCGAACTGCTTGTCGGCACGGCCAATGTGGAATTGGGTGATCGGGCGGGCCGAGATTTCGACCGGTTCGACAGAACCAGAGTCAGCCGAACCGGCTGCCGCCGAAGCCACGCCGGAAAGCAGGGCGATGGCGGCGAAAAGCGTCTGCCGAAACCCGCCGCGCCTGGAAATCATCCGGCGCGCCGCATACCACCGCCGCGTCGCGTATCCTTCGCGCTTTCCTCGGCGAACAGCGAAGCCAGTTGCTCGGTCATGGCGCCGGCCAGTTCCTCGGCATCGACGATGGTGACAGCGCGGCGGTAGTAGCGCGTGACGTCGTGGCCGATGCCGATGGCCAGCAGTTCCACCGGCGAACGCGTCTCGATCAGCTCGATGACGG
>NZ_RZPH01001385.1:0-1191 GCF_004022825.1 Mesorhizobium sp. M7A.F.Ca.CA.004.04.2.1 | reverse complement strand
CGTAAATAGTCCGATTTGTCTGACATATCACATATCCGAGACAAGGGTTGCGGAGGTAGGTCCGCTCGCCACCGGGCCATTTTTCGTACTCTCCCGCCGCCCCGAACGTCACCGACCGGACGCGACGGATTGACGGTACAGGGCATTTTTGTATTAGTAAACAGTATTAGTTCCACGCCAATGCCGGGGTTTCGCGGTGCGCCCGCCGCCGAGCCGTGGTCACCGCCGGCCCGCCACCCAAGCCTTCCGCCCTTTAGGTTTTGGCTTGTATGGGGATTCATGGCGGATGGACCTCTGGTATACTAATAGTTATAAACGACCTTGGGGTTACCGCTATAAATCGACGGCGTCACGCCATCTTGCCGGCCTGACCGGCCTGCCAGACTGGGATTTGCCATGAGCGAGACGACGGATCGGGCCAGCGACACGGCGAGGCGGCGCAAAGCGCCGGCCAAGGGCGCCAAGGGCCGCGTCACCATGATCGATATCGCCAGGGCGGCCGGCTGCTCGCAGGCGACCGTTTCCTTCGTGCTCAACAATTCGCCAGGGATCAAGCTGTCGCAGCAGACCCGCGAACGGGTGATCGAAACCGCGCGCACGCTCGGCTACGCCGCGCCCGCCTTCTCAGCCCTCCACCCGACGTTGCCTGCCTTCGGGGGGCCCGCCTTCGAAGGGCTGGACGGGGTGATCGGCTTCGCCGTCGACCAGCTCGCCACCAGCCCGGAAGCCGTGGTCGCCATCGAGGGCGCGCGCCAGGCCTCGTGGAATGCCGGCAACGTGCTTCTGGTGGCGCAGACGCTGGGCGATTCCGTCATGGAGCCGCGCGCCATTTCAGCGCTGACCAAGCGGGGCATTTCGGCGCTGATCTACATGACCATCTTCACCCGCGAGATCACAGCGCCCGACTACCTCTACGGTCTCGACATCCCGGTGATCCTGCTCAACTGCTATACGGCGGACTATGCCTTCCCTGCTGTGGTGCCGAGCGAGATCGCCGGCGGCCAGAGCTCGACCCGCCATCTGATCAGCCACGGCCACCGCCGCATCGCCACCATCACCGGCGAGCCCTGGATGCAGGCCGCCCAGGACCGCCTGAAAGGCTACCGCCGCGCGCTCGCCACCGCCGACATCCCGTTCGACCCCGAGCTGGTGGTCGAAGGCGACTGGTCGGCCAGCGCCGGCTACGCCGCC
>NZ_RZPH01001384.1:0-1191 GCF_004022825.1 Mesorhizobium sp. M7A.F.Ca.CA.004.04.2.1 | reverse complement strand
CTTTCGTCCCCCGCCGATAGGCGAGAATGACCGGCAAGGTCACCTTGCCTTCGCGGAAATCGTCGCCGACATTCTTGCCGAGATCCTTGCTGGTGCCGCCATAGTCCAGCGCGTCATCGATCAGCTGGAAGGCAAGGCCGAGATTCATGCCGTAGGAGCGCAGCGCCGCACGATCGTTGCGGGTCGCCTGGGCAATGACGGGCCCTACCTCGGCAGCAGCCGAAAAAAGTGCGGCGGTCTTGGCCTTGATGACGGCGAAATGCTCGTCCTCGGTGGTTTCGAGGTTCTTGGCGGCGGCAAGCTGCATAACCTCGCCCTCGGCGATGATCGAGGCAGCACTCGACAGGATATCGAGCGCTTCGAGCGAGCCGACATCGACCATCATGCGGAAAGCCTGGCCGAGCAGGAAGTCGCCGACCAGCACGCTTGCCTGGTTGCCCCAGATCATGCGGGCGGTCTTCTTGCCGCGCCGCATGCCGCTCTCGTCGACGACATCGTCGTGCAGCAGCGTCGCCGTGTGCATGAATTCGACGGAGGTGGCGAGCTTGACGTGGCCCTCGCCGGCATAGCCGAACATCTGCGCGGCGGCGAGCGTCAGCATCGGCCGCAGCCGTTTGCCGCCGGACGAGATCAGATGATTGGCGACCTCCGGGATCATCTCGACGTCGGAGCCGGCCTTGGACAGGATCAATTCATTGACGCGCCCCATATCGGCGGCAGTCAGATCGATCAGATCCTTGATGGAGGCGGGCTCCCGCTTCCCGTTTTCGATGTTGAGAACGACACCCACGACAATCACTCCCGTCTTGGTATAGAGCGTGCGACGGCACCCTTAGTCCCTGCATGGACTCTAGGGCGGCGGACATGGCCACGGCAAGTGGCGAATTGGCGCGGCGTCGATGACGGAATGTCAACGACCACAGAGGGAACGGGGCTCTGCCTCGGAATCCCCTGCCCGTTTACATCAATAGCGCAAACTGCGAGTTTCATACGATGATAGAACTTGTCCGCACCAACGATGCCGTGATCATCTCCTTTGTGGAATCGCTGATGCGCGACGCCGGCATCGCCTGCTTTGTCGCCGATCAGAATATGAGCATTCTCGAAGGATCGATCGGTCTTTTGCAGAAACGCGTCATGGTCGACGCCGACCAGGCCGACGCGGCACGGCGCATCCTCAGGGATGCCGGC